>JASHTQ010000587.1 GCA_030040475.1 Streptosporangiaceae bacterium | reverse complement strand
AAGTACAACAAGGACCCGGACAGCAAGGACTGGCACGACTGGCCCTACTTCGCCGGCGACGGCGCGGTGCAGGCCGCGGACGGCTACTTCCGCATCCTCGGCCGGGTCGACGACGTGATCAACGTCGCCGGGCACCGGCTCGGCACCAAGGAGCTTGAGTCCTCGGCGCTGCGGGTCGAGGAGGTCGCCGAGGCCGCGGCGGTGCCGGTCATCGACGACGTGCGCGGCCGGGTGGTCGAGATGTACGTCGCGCTCAAGCCCGGCTACACCGCGGGCCCGGACATCGAGGCCAAGGTCAAGGAGGCGATCGAGACCGACATCGGCAAGATCGCCAGGCCGAAGAACATCTGGATCGTGCCGGACATGCCGAAGACCAGGTCCGGCAAGATCATGCGCCGGGTCATCGCCGCGACGTCGAACTTCAGCGACACCGGCGACATCACCACGCTCGCCAACCCGGAGGTCGTGGAGAAGATCCGGCACCAGGTGCAAAGTGCCAAGCACGCCAAGGGCGAGGTCCCGCGCGAGCTGACCGAGGCCGAGGAGGCCGAGATCAAGTCCTTCGGCGCCGAGTCCTGAGTTCCTTATCCCCCGTCCGCGAGCGGCGGGCCGCCGTAGTCCAGGTGGCCCGCCGCTTCCGCCTTTATTCGGGCCGAACGAACCGTGGTGCGCCCGCCGGGTCTGGTCGCCGTCCGCGGCCTGAAAGTGTGCAAGGTCCCCCCGCCCTGGGACGTTGGTCCCTGTCGCCGCGCCGGCCCGCTCCGGTGAGCTGGGAAGCGACCAAGGCCGCGCACACAAAGGGACGTCAGATGCCTTACCCGAACACCGCGCTGTCCGCAGGGCAGCTGGCCATCATCGCCGTTGTCGCGGTCGTCACGCTGGCCGTGTGGATCTCCGCCGTGTTCCTCGCGGCCCGCGAAACCGCCCCGCGCAGCCTGGCGGCCGCCGGGACGCCCGAGACCCCCGAATCCGCGCCGCCCACGGCAACCGCCGGGCCGGAACCGGCCGCCGCCGTCAAGTCCGGGCCGGCCACCGAGCCGGAACCGTCCGCCGCCGGCCGCAAGGCCGCGTAGGCCTGAGACGACCGCCGGCCAAGTCCGGGAGGGTCCCTGTGGTCACAGGGGCTTCCTGGGTCACTGCCGTTACGGATTCGGCCTTGGCGGCGGGCGTGCTCGGCGCGATCAGGCGGGCTGGCCGACCTCGATGGTCAGGTCGTCGTGCAGGAAGGACCGGTAGCCGCTGACCGCGGCGGAGTCGCCTTCGGCCTGGGGGTAGGACCAGACGGCGTCGGTGAGCTTGCGGCCGTCGGCGCTGATCGACCAGTACGAGGCGGTCCCCTTGTACGGGCACACGGTGTGCGTGTCGCTTGGCTCGAGCAGGTCCTGCCTGACGTCCTCGGCGGGGATGTAGAAGCGGTTCGGCAGGCCCGTCTCCGACAGCAGCAGCGGCCGGCTGGTCTCCGCCAGCACCGTGTCGCCGAGCAGGACGCGGACCTTGCGCGAGGACCGGCGGACGTCGACCCGGTGGTACGGATCCCTGATGTGGCCCTCGACCCGCTCGTCCTCGTCGAACCACTCGTCCATGGCATCCCAGTAGAAGCCCGCGTACCCCTTGAGCCATTGCGCCTCGGGATTCGGCTCCGGGTAGGACCAGACCGCGTTCTGCGCTATCTGGTTACCCACTGTCACAGTCCAGTACGACGCGGTGCCCTTGAACGGGCAGAACGTGTGGTGGTCCGTCGGCGTTATCAGGTCGGCGCGGATGTCGTCGAGCGGCACGTACACCTGCGGCAGCAGCCCGGTCTCGTGCAGCAGCATGGCCCGGGTCGTGTCGAACACGGTCTGGCCGCCGAACGTCGCCCGGATCCGGCGCGGGAACTCGTGCATGAGCAGCTTGTGCGCGGGCCCGTCGATCCGGTAGTTGACCGTCGAGGGCGCCTGTCCGGACAGCGGGCCGGAGGAGTAGGTCAGGGACAACGCGGACTCCCTTACATCGTGTGCATGTCGTCCGGGACAGCAAAATCGAGCAGCCTGGTATGCCCGGGGGCGAGGTCCGGCCAGTCGCCGTCGAACTCGAGCACCGCCACGGCGGCGGTGGGGAACCTGAGGTGATGCTCCTCTTCGGCCAGGCTGGCGGCCAGGTCGAAGATGCCGGGGTTGTGCCCGACGATCAGCGCGGCCCGGCACCGGCCTGGCAGTTCCCGCGCGAGGTAGAGCAGGGTCAGCGCGCTTGCCCCGTAGGCCCGCTGCTCGAACGTCACCGACGGCGAGCCGCCCAGTTCCTTCGCGACAAGCTCCCAGGTCTGCCGCGTCCTTCGGGCGGTCGAGCAGATGACCGTGTCGGGCAGGTAACCGTGCCCGCGCAGCCAGCGGCCTACCACGGGCGCGTCCCGCCGGCCGCGCTTGGCAAGCGGCCGCTCCCGATCCGGCACGTCCGGCCAGTCGGACTTGGCGTGCCGCAGCAGGATCAGCCGCCGCGTCGTGCTGGTCATCTCGTCGCTCACCTGACCAGCCTGCCATGACGCGCAGTTCGACGTACGCCGTCTGGCAAGCGCGGTACGGCGCGCAACAGGTCGGGACGCAGCCGCCTGGCGCCCAGCGGGTTGCGGTTTAGAGCCAGCCGGCCCTGATGCTGAGCGGGCCGGCCGCGGCCGTCACCGCGTCCGCGGATGGCCGGCCGAGGTCGCCCGCCCACACCTTCTCCAGCAGCCGGCGCGCGGCGTCCACGATCTCCGGCGCGACGGCGCGCAGGCCTTCCGCGTCGCCGGGGCCTGCCGTGTCGGCCGGGAAGCCGCCCCGCTCGACCAGCCCGTCCAGGTCGGCGAGTTGGCCTGCCAGCCAGCCGAGCGGGTCGGCGGTGAGCTCGCGGACGAAGACCCGCCGGCCAGGCTCCCAGCCGCCGAACGTGGGGTGGTGGTGGGTGCGGTCGAAGCTGCCGGGCGGCCCGTCCGCCGACTCGAGCAGGTCGGCGCGCCAGATCGGCCGCCCCACCTCGATCGGCTGTGCCGAGTAGATCGATCCGCGCAGCGGGCCGCGATCGAGAATCCGCAGCTCGAGCCGGACTCCGCGCTCGGGACCCTCCTGCCCCTTGCCCGGCTCCGGGTCCACGAAGTACAGGTCGCTGACGAGCACGCCCACCCGCCCGAATCCGAAGGCGTAGAGCACCGGCTCCTCCCTTTCGCTGGTTCCTTGTCGCGCTTGATTCCACTGTCTCCTGGCCCGCCGTCGCGGGCTAGGCTCGGACCCGTGAAGGCGACCACCAGGGTCCTGCTGACCGCGGCTGGCGTCCTGATCGCGATCGCCGGGATCGTCTTCACCCTGCAGGGGGTCGGCTACGTGACCGGAAGCTTCATGACCGGCGCGACCCAGTGGGCCATCATCGGTCCCTTCATCGCGGTTGCCGGGCTCATGCTGGTGGGGTTCGGCCTGCTCAGGCGGCGCCCGGGGGGCGGACGGCGAGGAAGTTGACGGCGGTCACCCGGACGACCGTCTGGCCGTCCTGATTGACCGCCTCGGCCGTCGTGTGCACGATGCCGCGATCCGGCCTGCTCTGCGATTTCCTCGACCCGGCGACCGTGGCCCGAACACGGAGCGTATCGCCCGGCCGGACCGGAAGGGGCCAGCGGATCTCGTCCACGCCGGGCCCGCCGAGGCTCCCGCCGGGCGGCAGGTAGTTCTCCACGAGCAAGCGCATCACGACCGCGGTGGTATGCCAGCCGCTCGCGATCAGTCCGCCGAACGGTCCCCCGGCCGCGGCCACCGGATCGACGTGGAACGGCTGCGGATCGAACTCCTTGGCGAAAGCTATGATCCCAGCTTCGTCGAAGCTCGCGCTGCCGCAGTCATAGCTGGCGCCTGGAACATAGTCCTCGAAGTAGCGCAAGCCGTGATCGTTCACACCCGCAGTATGGCAGCGTCTGCGGCTTATCGATGCGAAGATCACGGACGTGTTACAGAAAAAGCTCGATTTGCCTGCGCGGGTCGGACGGTTCCTGCCATGCTTCCGCAGACAGCACAGACCGCCAGACAGCGAGCGAAGGCTGAAAGGGTCGCAGAGTGTGACCTGACAGGCCCGCCGACCGGCCCGCAGGGCCCCGTAAGCGGGCGCGGAACCTAGTTGGGGAGTTCTGTGGATACACCCATGCACCGCCGCCCGCGGAAGATCCGCCGGACCGGCAGGCACACCACCCCGTCCCAGGTGGAGAAGGTCGCGGATTTGGCGGGCAAGGCCGCCCCCGCGGTGGCGATCGCCGGAGTGCTCGTCGGGTCGGCGACGGCGGCGAACGCCGCGGTGGTCGGCGCCGCCTCGGCCACCACGGTCGCCGAGCAGGTGCAGACCGACGCGGTGGTCGTGCACCACCAGCCGGCCGCCCGGACCTACGTGGTGCGTAGCGGTGACACGCTGGCCGGGATCGCCGAGCGCTTCTACCACGACTCGGCCGACTGGCGGGCCATCTACGACGCGAACCGCGCCGAGGTGCGCAACCCGAACATGATCTACGTCGGCGAGAAGCTGACGATCCCGGCCAGCCCGGCCGACGCCGCCTCGTACTCGCCCAAGCACGCCAAGGGCGGCACCACGCTCACCACGTCCGTCACCCACCTGAGCGGCACGCTCGGCTGCGCCGCGCTCGAGACGCTCTGGGAAGACGCGGGCGGCTCGCACGCCGAGGCCTTCACCGCCGCCGAGATCGCGATGGCGGAGTCCGGCGGCAACCAGTACGCCACCGGCACGGTCGGCGAGCGCGGCTACTGGCAGATCAACCCGGACCACGGCTCGCTGTCCACCTACGACCCGCTGGGCAACGCCAAGGCCGCCGTGATCATCTCCGCCGACGGCACCAACTGGACCCCCTGGACCACCTACACCAGCGGCGCCTACATCGGCCGCTGCTGATCAGGCTCCTGCTGATCAGGCTCCTGCCCGCCGGGCCCGCGCCGATCGCGCCCCTGCTGACCGGATTGGCCCGGCACCTGCTGCCCGTACCCCGCCAGCTGGCCGGCCACGAGCGCGATCTCGTCGGCCGGCAGCAGGCGCGGGGTCGACTGGGACCGCTCGGCCGCCAGCGCCCGCAGGTACACGTCGCAGAGCCATTCGAGGTAGCGGGAACCGGTCAGGGCCGACTTGAGGTCGGCCCCGGTGACCACCGCGCCGTGGTTGGCCATCAGGCAGGCGGTCCGGTCCCGCAGCGCCGCCGCCACGTTGCGGGCCAGCTGCTCGCTCCCGTAGGTGGCATACGGCGCAACCGCGACCGGCCCGCCGAACATCGCCACGTAGTAGTGCACGGCGGGCAGCTCGTCGGCGAGGGTGGACAGCGCGGCCGCGGCGACGGAGTGGGTGTGCACGATCGCCCCCGCGTCCGTCGCCGCGTAGACGCCCAGGTGCAGCGGCATCTCGGCGGTGGGCCGCAGCGGCGCGTCGACCGCGGTGCCGTCGAGGCGGTGCACGCCGACGAGCTCGGCGGTTAGTTCGGCGTAGTCCACGCCGCTCGGCGTCAGCACGACAAGGTCCCCGGCCCTGGCGCTCACGTTTCCCGCCGTCCCCACCACCAGGCCCGCGGAGACCAGCTCCCCGCAGACCCTGACCACGTCGGCACGCAATCGTTCGAGCAGCATAGGTTCAACGGTATGGACACACCCGAGGTGCTCGCGTGGCGGGACGGCTTCATCGAGGCCCTGGACCAGACCGCGCTCCCGCACGAGGTCCGCGTGCTGCGGCTGTGCACCGTCGACTCGCTCGTCGCCGCGATACGGCGGCTTGCCGTCCGCGGTGCGCCGGTGCTCGGCGCGGCGGGCGCGCTCGGCGTGGCGCTCGCGGTCCGCCAGGGTGAGCGCGAGGGCTGGGACGCGGCGCGGCTGGCCGCGGAGATCCAGCGGATCGCGGCGGCCCGGCCGACCGCGGTCAACCTGGGCCGGGAGGTCTCCGCGGTCGCGGCGCACCTGCCCGAGGGAAGCGCCGCCGTCGAGGCGGCGGCGCTGGGCGTCGTCTCGGCAAGCGCCGGGGTGAGCCGACGGATCAGCGAGCGCGGCGCCGCCTACCTCAGGGATGCCTGCGGCGCCGGCCTGCTCCGCGTCCACACCCACTGCAACACCGGTTCGCTGGCCTGCCTGGGCTGGGGCACCGCGCTCGGGGTGATCCGCGCCCTGCACGCCGACGGCGCGCTCAGCCACGTGATCGTGGACGAGACCAGGCCGCTGCTCCAGGGCGCCCGGCTGACCTGCTGGGAGCTCGACCAGCTCGGCATCGAGCACCGGCTTGCCTGCGACGGCGCCGGCCCGTTCCTGATCAGCCGCGGGATGGCCGACGCCGTGCTGGTCGGCGCGGACCGGGTGGCCGCGAACGGCGACGTGGCCAACAAGATCGGCACCTATTCCCTTGCCCTCGCCGCCCGCCAGGCCGGCATCCCGTTCGTCGTCGCCGCCCCCGAGTCCACCATCGACGAGGCCACCCCGTCGGGCGCGGCGATCCCGCTCGAGCTGCGCGCCGACGAGGAGATCACGGTTCCCGCGGCCCCGCCCGGTACCAAGGCGCTCAACTTCGCCTTCGACATCACCCCGGCCGAACTGGTCTCCGCCGTGATCACCGAGGACCGGATCATCATCCCGCGGGCGGGCGCTCCAGGCTGAGCTGGGTTTGCGCGTCGGTGAAGCCGCAGGAGCGGTAGACGCGGATGGCGTCGGCCGCCGGGTCGGCGACGATCACCAGGGTGCTCGCGCCGAGCGTGCCGAGGGCGTACCGGCCGGCATGCCAGACCAGGGTCCCGGCCAGGCCCTGGCGGCGGGCGGCGGGGTCGGTCTCGACGTACTGATAGCGGGCGAAGCCGCCGCCGACGTCGAACACGCCGAGCTGGGCGAGCAGCCTGCCGCCCAGGAAGGCGCCGAACCACGCGCCGGACCCGGCGCGGATCAGCCGCCGCCGGGCGGCGACCCGGCGTTCCAGGTACTCCTGCGAATCCTCGTGGCCGAAGCAGCGGACGTTCAGCTCGAGTGCCTGCCGCCAGTCCGCGTCGCAGTCCAGCATCCTGATCTCCGCCGCCTCGCTGGGCCGGGGCGGCGGGGCGACGCAAGCGGCGGTCAGCACGGTGGCGCGCTCGGCTTCCAGGCCCGCGGCGGCGAAGTCGCCTGGCACCTCGCCGGTGTCGCCGGCGGCGTCCACGCCGAAGGTGACGTGCCGGGCGGCCGGGAACTCCGCGGCAAACCGGGCCAGCCAGGCGCCGGCCGTGCCGGGCCGCGGCGTCGTGCCGAGCAGGACGAAGTTGCCCCACCAGAAGGTCGGGTTGTCCGGGCTGCGGATGACGAGGTAGTCACCACGGTCGGCGACCTCGGCGCCCTCGAGGACGCGCAGCGCGACGTCGGTACGGAACCCGAGCGAGACGATCCGCACCGCACCGAGCATACGCGCGTGGCCCGCGCCTCCTCCTGCCACCCGGCTGGCGGGGTGTTCGCGGGCGTGGTACCACGAATCGTTCGGCGATAAATCTTTTGATCTTTTATTCGGGGTCCTCGGCCTCGGCGGCGTACGCGGTCCTCAGCCCGTGCAGGAAGGCCTCGGCGGGCTGCGCGCCGGAGATGCCGTAACGGCGGTCGATGACGAAGAACGGCACGCCGTTCGCGCCGAGGGCGTGCGCCTGCGCGGCGTCGGCGTGCACCGCGGCGGCGTACTCGTCGCTCGCCAGGACCGCGCGCACCCGGCCGGGGTCCACGCCCGCCTCGCCGGCCAGCCGGGCCAGCGTGTCCGGGTCGGACAGGTCGGCGCCCTCGGTGAAGTGCGCGCGCAGCAGCCGCTCCTTGACCGCGCCGGCCAGGCCGAGGTCGGCGGCCAGGTGCAGGACGCGGTGCGCGTCCAGGGTGTTCACGGTCAGCGTGTTGGCGAAGTCGAGGTCCAGGCCCTCGGCGCGGCCGAGCTCGGCGACCCTGTTCGTCATCGACGCCGCCTGCGGGCCGAACCGCCGGGCCAGGTAGTCCAGGGTCGGCTCGGCCGTGCCGGCCGGCGCGTCGGGGTTCAGCTGGAAGCTGCGCCATGTGATCTCGACCTCATCGGCGTGCTCGAACTCGCCCAGCGCCCGCTCGAGCCTGCGCTTGCCGATGTAACACCATGGGCAAACCACGTCGGACCAGATCTCGATCTTCACTCGGGCGTCTCCTATCGTCACTGTGTCGGACAACTCGGCGGCGGACCTCCTTTGTTCCGGCGAAGCGGTAGGTTCCTTGGGTGGCCATGGATCGAGCGGGGGCTGCCGGGTCGGGGCAGCAGCGGGCACAGCAGATCGGAGTCGCCAGCGCGATCGGCGGGCTGGCCGGGGCGGCGCTGGCCGCCCATCGCGGCAAGGCGGCGACGGCCGCGGGGGCGGCCGCCGGGGCCGCGTGGCTGGGAGCGGCCGAGGCTCTGGCCAGGGCCAGGCAGCGACCAGGGGAGATCCCCGCCCTGTGGTCGCGCATCTTGATGAGCGGCGCGATGGCGGCGCCGTTCGGCTGGATGTCGGACCGCCTGCTCGGCGTCGGGCCGGTGCCGGTGGCGACGGCGGCGGGGGCGGCAGCCGGGGCGCTGGGCCTGCGGCCGCAGAAGGTCCTGCTCGGACCGGTGGCGGGCGCGGCGGTCGGGTTCGGGCTGGCGGGGTGGCGCCGGCCGGACTCCTCTTCCGCCGCGCCGGCGGTGCCCGGGTCGGTGGCGGCCGCCGCGGCGGTGGTCGGGTACCGGGTGGTGTCGGCACTCGCGTTCCGCGATCCCCAGGTGAGTCTGCTTGCCGAGCGGGTGAGCCCGCGGGACGTCCCGTTCGTGGTGCCGCTTGCCAGCCGGACCAGGTACGTCGGCACCGGCTACGTCCGCTCGCTCGCGCAGGTCCTCGGCGGCAGGTACGCCGCGGACGTGCCGGACATCGGCATCGTCGGGTCGCTGGACGAGCTGGCGGGGCCGTCCTTCGACCCGTTGCGCGTGGACCCGCTGGTGCGGGAGTTCTACGAGCACACCACGCGGTTCGCCCTCGACATCGTGCCGCAGTGGCGGCCCTGGGTCCGGCCCGGCTACCTGCTGTACCGCACGCTGCTCGCCCGCCCGCTCGGGCAGGCCAACGTGCCGATGAGCCAGCGGGAGGCGCAGCACGGGGTGCGCAGCAGGATCGACACGATCAGCGACCTGCCGG
>JASHTQ010000586.1 GCA_030040475.1 Streptosporangiaceae bacterium | reverse complement strand
CCGGCCAGGACACCGCCGCGGCCGGCCGGCCGGATCCGGGACGCTGACCGGGCTGCGGCTGGCGACGCCTTCGTCAATGCCGGGCGCTAGATCGGGTACCTGGTGGGTTCGGTCGTGTACTGGCGGCCCGCCGGCGTGGTCCAGGTGAAGGTGCCGTCGGGGTGCTGGTCGACCTTCCACCGGGGGTCTTGCTTGAGCCTGTGGTCCCCGCGGCACTTAGGGCCCCCGTTGCACAGGCAGGTTCTGCCGCCTGCTTCGTAGCGGACATTATGTTCGAAGTCGCAGCTGGCTGCGGGTCTGCGGCATCCCGGGGCGGTGCATCTGGCGTGCCGGATCTGGGACAGGTGCCGCAGCAGGACCCCCGGATCATGGCCGGCCGCCTGGAACCGGTGATCACATTCCGCCGAAGCGATCGGGTGCACCGCGATGATCAGGTCCGGCTGACCAGGCGTGCCGGTCGACAGCCGCCAAGCGCCGTAGCCGCCCTGCGGACCATGCTGATCGGCCGCGGTAAAGGAGAACCGCGCGCCGCCCGTGTCGCGGGGGTCTCCGGGCAGACCGTGCCGGCCGTGCAGGTCGTCCTCGCCGCCCGGGCTTGGCGGGTCGTGGCCGCCGGGCGGGCCTGGACCGCCGCCTCGGGCGCGCCGCGGCGGGCGTCTTCGGGGTTCGGGGCGGGCGCAGCCGTGGCCGACCGCATGGCCGTGCTCGTCGGTGACCGTGAGGCACCACGTCGTCTTCGGGTTGCCTGCGGCGGAGCGGACCAGGTCGCGGGCCAGCCACGGGTCGACCGGACCCAGGGTCCCGGCCTGGCCGGGCCGGTCGGCCAGGCCCAGCGCGGTGACCAGCGGGACGGTCAGGTTGATGCTCCCGCAGAACCCCGGCGGCAGCACCGACCCGCCCGGCGGAACCGGCGGGCCGAACAGGCCGGGCCCGCCATCCGGGCCGGACGGACCGGGCCCGCCGTCGGCCGGGTCACCAGGCCCAGCCGTGGCGGCCGCGGTGGCCGCGGTGGCCGCGGTGGCCGCGGCGGCGAGGCGGGAGTCCATGCCCAGCAGGATGTCGAGGAAGGCGCGGGCGCGCAGTACGTCCATGTCGCCGGCCAGGCCGGCCGCCCGCAGCTGTCTGGCCCAGGCGGTGATCCGCTGATCAGCGGCCAGCACCTGGGCGGACGGCAGTTGCCGGCCGGCCAGGCCGGCATTGCCGGAATCCTCGACCCACCGCTCCACCCGGGCCAGTTTCGCGGCCTCCTCACGGCGCTTGCGGGCTTTCCTCGGCGCGACCTCCATGACGGCCCGGCCGATCGCGTCGCGGACCCCGGGCGGGGTCAGCACGCTAGCCCGGCCCAGCACCATGTCCTCGGCCGCGGCCGCCTCTTTCGCGTCCAGGAGCCAGGTGGCCCTGGCGATCGCCGCGGCCTTGGACATGCGGATCCGGCCCTCCCGCAGCGCGGCCTTCGTGCCGGGCAGCTTGGCCTCCAGCTGCCAGGCCACCGCCATCATGTCCTCGGCGGTGGCCTGCGACTCGGCCAGCGCCCAGGCCAGCTCCTTGACCGCGAACTCATCCCACCCCGGCATCCCGCCGGCGTGCGCCCCCGCGCCGCCCGACCCGTCGGCTTTCCGCTGGTCTTCCAGTGCTGCCTTGCCCGGGTCTTCCGACGAGCTGCGCGGGCCGGCCTGGGCCTTCTGCGAAGTGCCCGTCACGGTGTCTTGCCCCTCGCTCTGCGCGAGGTCCTGGGCGCTGTCCTCGGCCGGGCGGCGGCGGATGAACTCCGCCACGGCCGCTAGCTGGCGGGCCGTCACGTGCGCCACCACCCGGTCTAGCGCGCAGATCACCCCCATGATCTCGTCATCGGTCGCGCCCGGGTACCGGTCATCGGGACCGGCTACGGTGTCGGCGAACTCCGCCAGCGCCAGGCACCCCGGCGCGGTATCCAGCGCGAACCCCGACCCGAACCCCGCCGCCGGGCTCGCATGCTCACCAGGGAACGGCGCCGATGATCCGGGGTTGCCCGGGCCGCGGGGACCGGGTGCCGCGCCGACCGCCCCGAACCCGCCATCAAAGACCACCCGCGCCGCATGCGCGGCATCCCGGGCGTCGGCGGCGGTGATCTCCCGGGCCGCCGCGATGATCGCGGCCATGCCCTCCCAGTCCGGGCCGTCCTCCTCGTCCTCCTCAAGGTCCGGATCGGCCGGCTCCTCCTCAACCACGATGACAGCCGCTCTCGCGGCCCATTCGTCGTCATCCAGCCAGTCCGGAGCCGCCGGGACGGGCGCGGCGCCCGGCCGGTCGCAGGCGTGCCGCGCGGGATCCTCGTCCCGTCCTGGCCCGCGAGCCGGTTCTTCGGACATTGCTACCGTCCGTTCAGGTGATCAGCTTCCTGGTCGATTTCTGGCTTACTATCAAATATGCTAGCGAAAATCGTTCTCTAGCGCGATCCGACACGCCGTGCATGCGGACAGAAGATAGTGGGCTTGGCACGTGCACGACGGATCGTTCTGGAAATGAAAGACGCGGGCGGGGGCGGGGACCAAGATCCACGTCGACCCGCGGCGTTAGCAGCCGACGTCATAATCCTGAGGACGGCGTTGGTGGTGCGATGCCTGCGACGTAGGCTGGTTGCTGTGTCCGAAGTCGCGAGCTGGCAGCCCGACATCCTCGGTCCTGGCTACGAGATGATGGAACTCGCCATGGGGAGGGATTACGAGGGTGCGGTAGTCGCAACTCTGGTACGTCGGCAAGCTGACCTAAAAGGGCGCCGGGCAGTGCTGTATGTGCACGGCTACAACGATTACTTCTTTCAGAAACATGTAGCCGATTTCTACGACGGCCTTGGCATTAGCTTCTACGCGTTGGATCTACGCAGGCATGGCCGGTCTTTGCTACCTAATCAGACTGCCTACCTCTGCCGGTCGCTACCGGACTTCTATCCTGAGATCGATGCCGCAGTCGATATAGTAAAGCGGCGAGGTCACGAGCTGGTTCTGGTAAGCGGACATTCGACCGGAGGCCTGGTAGTCTCGCTCTGGGCAGCTGAGGGCGACAACCGGAATCTCATCAATGCGCTTATTCTTAATAGCCCCTATCTTAGTTCTGGCGTGCCCGCAGCGGCACGGTTCATCATAGATCCTGCCTGCCGGATCATTGCCCGGCGCAATCCCGCCGCGGCGTTTCCGCTGCGGCTTTCACCGCGGTACGCTCAAAGCCTGCACTACTCCTATCAAGGCGAATGGGATTTTAATACCTCCTGGAAGTCCGTAACTGGTACGCAACTGCGACCTGCCTGGCTGGCCGGTATCCATGAGGGCCAGCGGCGCGTGCGCAAAGGCCTGGACATCAGCGTGCCCGTTCTCGTTTTGTGCGGGACGGTCAGCGGTAACCGGAAAACTCCCTCGTCGGACCTGCTAGCTGCCGATGTCGTGCTAAACGTGGACCAGATCGCACAGCTGTCAACCAAGCTGAGCCGCAATGTGACGTGCATCCGGATCGATCGTGCGATCCACGATGTCTTCCTGTCTCCGCTAGCCGCCCGCCAGCAGGCGTTTGACGCGCTTTCGGATTGGCTGATGGTCTACGCGCCGGACCCAGGTCGAGCGTGGGCCGTGCCCTGACTTCGTGTCAGAATACTGACAAAAACGTGTCAGTCCGGCGACTAACCCAACGCGCCGGGCACCTGCACCCCTGGCCAGGGGCCTGACCAGCCACGACAGTACCGAGCATGAGAGCCCGCGTCATGGACACCAGCACACTCGCAGGACTAACGCGGGCGACTTCCTTCCTCCGTCACGTTCCTGTTCTCGCCGCTCTTCCTGAGCAGCTGCTTGCGCATCTCGCCGGGCAAGTACACGAGGTGCACGTGCCGGCAGGCCACTGGATCCTGCGGGAGGGCGATCCCGCCGGGAGCATGTTCATCGTGGCTAGCGGCCGGGTGGACGTGGTCCACGAGGGACCGCCGGAAACCCTGCTGCGCGTCCTGCGGCGCGGCGACGTGATCGGCGAATTGGCGCTGCTGCAGGAGGGGGTGCGCTCGGCTTCGGCCCGAGCGCAACGGGACACCGATCTGCTGGAACTCGGCCGGGCGCAATTCGAGAGCCTCCTCGAGCACACGCCCAGCTTCGCTATCGGCATGGCCCGGGCGCTGGCCGCCCAGGTCGCCGTGAGCCGCAGTCAGCGCACCTCTGTCAGCCCGCCGCGGATAATCGCCGTCGTCGGGCTCGATGGCGCCGCACCAGCGGCCGAGGTCGGCCAGATGCTGGCCGATGCGCTCGGCGTCCATGGCAAAACTGCGCGCTTGCTTTCCGGTGACGTGGCGAGCGTCGCCCGAGCCGAGCGCCGCTCGCCACGCGTCGTGCTCGTCGCGCCCGGGCATCCGTGGGAGGAGTGGACCAGGCTGTGCCTGTCGGAGTCGGACGTTGTGCTGGCCGTCAGCACCGGCCGACCCGATCCGGCGTGGATGCAGGTCTCCGCCTTGCGGGGCTGCGAGTTGCTCGCCATAGGCGCGGCGGTGGATGAGAGGACGCTGCAGGTCCTTCTGCCCCGTGAGGTGCAGGTCGTGGCGGGGCGCCTGGATCAGAAGGCGGCGCTTGACGCGATGGCACGGCGCCTCGCGGGCAGGTCACTCGGCATCGTGCTGTCCGGCGGCGGCGCCCGGGCGCTCGCTCACATAGGCGTGCTGGAAGAGCTTTGGGCCGCCGGCCTTCGTTTCGATCGCGTGGCCGGGGTCAGCATGGGAGCCCTGATCGCGGCGCTGGCCGCCATGGGGCTCAACGGTGAGGAGGTGTACAGCACCTGTGTACGCGGGCTGGTCAGGAAGAATCCGACCAGGGACTTCACGCTACCCGCCTACTCCTTCATCCGCGGCGCGACGACCCGGCGCCTGCTGCATGACGTGTTCGGCGAACGGCGGATCGAGGAGTTGCCGCATCGCTTCTTCTGCCTGAGCTGCGATCTGGTCAGCCGGGAAGCGGTCGTGCACAGAACCGGCCGCCTCTTCGACGCGGTATACCCCAGTCTCGCGCTCCCGGGTGTATTCCCACCGGTCTCCGACGGTCGCGGCCGACTGCTGGTAGACGGCGCGGTCCTGGACAACCTTCCCGCCGCCACGATGTCCTGCCGCGGAGAGGGCCCGGTGATCGCGGTCGACGCGACGATCGGGCCCCAGCGCCAGTTCAAGCCCGCGCAGCGCCCGCGGCCGGCCCGCATCGGCCGGGCCGTCAGGCGCGTGCTGACGGGCAGCGAGCACACCATCCCAAGGTTCACCGAGACGATCGTGCGCAGCATGACCGTCGGCAGCGCAAACTCTGTCGCGACGGCGTGCTTGCAAGCGAACCTGGTGATCACGCCGGCCATCGAGGGGATCGGCCTGCTCGACTGGAAGGCGATCGACCGCATGCGCGAGCTCGGCCGAGACGCGGCGCGCAGGGCCCTTGACTCGGACCCCGGCCTGCTCGCAGGCCTCGGTGCCTAGGGGGGATCTCATGTCACGGGAGCCAGGTATCGGGCCGCGGCCCGCGCACGGGCAGCCTGAGGCCAGCCCGGCCGTCCCGCGGCAGGGCCCGGGACGCGCTCCTCACACCGTTCTGGCCGTGGTGTCACTGGGCGTAGCGGTTGCTTTCATCGACGCGACGATCGTCAACATCGCCTTCCCTGACATCGCGACCTCGTTCCGGGACACTGCGGTGTCGTCGCTTTCGTGGGTACTCAACGCGTACAACGTCGTGTTCGCGGCCTTTATCGTCGCCGCCGGCAGCATAGCCGACCGGTTGGGACGCAAGGCCATATTCCTGCTCGGCCTGGGACTGTTCACGGTCGCGTCGCTACTGTGCGCGATCAGCCCGTCGGTCGAAGCGCTGGTGGCGTTCCGGGCCGTGCAAGCGCTGGGAGCCGCGCTTATCGTGCCTGCCGCGCTCGCGCTGGTCCTCCAGGCGTTCCCGGCCGACCGGCGCTCGCACGGCGTCGCGCTGCTGTGGGCCATAGGGTCAGTCGCCGCCGGCCTGGGTCCCTCTCTTGGCGGGCTGCTGGTCACGGCGGCGGGCTGGCGGCTGGTGTTCCTGGTGAACCTGCCGATCGGCGTCACCGCGATCGTGCTGGCCCATCGGCTGGTTTCTGAGAGCCGGGCGCCAGGTTCCCGAACGCTGCCGGACCTGCCCGGGGCGCTCCTGTTCGCGCTCGCGATTACCGCGTCCTTGCTCGCGATCGTCGAGGGCCAGGGGTGGGGCTGGACGAGTTCACGGACGATCGGCTCTTTCGGAGCTGCGGCCCTTCTGCTTGGCGTGTTCGGCTGGCGGTGCACCCGGCATCGCGCGCCGGTCATTGACCCTGGGCTGCTGCGGATCCGGAACTTCAGCGTGGCGAACGTTCTCACCGTGATCACCGCGGCCGGGTTCTACGGCTACACGCTCGTCAACGTCCTGTTCCTGACCGGCGTCTGGCACTACTCGGAGTTGGAGGCCGGCCTGGCACTAACGCCCGGACCACTGGTGACCGCCGCGGTGGCGGGACCGGCAAGCAGGCTCGTGCTGCGGGTCGGGCACCGCCCCGTGCTCGTCGCCGGGGGCCTGGTGTGGGGGACCGCGGTGCTGTGGTTCGTGCTGCGAGTGGGAACATCGCCTGCGTTCTTCAGTCAGTGGCTGCCGGGGACGGTGCTGCTCGGGATCGGCGCCGGCCTGCTGCTGCCGAATCTGACCGGCGCCGCGATCGCCTCGGCACCCGACGGGGCGTTCGCCACGGCGACCGGGATCAACTCGGTGGCCCGCCAGGTTGGAGCGGCGCTCGGCGTCGCCGTCTCGGTGGCGATCATCGGGAAGATCCTGGCTCGGCAGGCGATCCACGCATTCGAGGGTGCGTGGACGTTCGGCTCATGCTGCCTATTCGCCGCCGGTCTCGGTTGCCTGCTTATCGCGCGCCGCGGCGGCACGGCGACGACTGGGCCGCAGGGCTGGAAAGCGTTCGAGTTCTTCGCGCCGCGGACGCAAGGACGGCTCAGCATCGCCCACCGCGGCGGGATCGGTGACGAACCAGGAAGCCAGCTTGATGCCTTCCGCAGGACGGTCGAACTCGGGGCGCGCTTCCTTGAACTCGACCTCAGGACGACAACCACCGGTACCGTTGTGGTCTGGCACGGAACGGGCCTGCAGCGGGTCCGGCGCGGTCAGCCGCTTGACGTAGAAGTCCCGGCGGCGAGCCGCGCTCCATCCGGGCCGGACCCCGAGCCGGCACCCGTCGCCTTCGAGCAGGTCGTCGCGGCCCTTCCCGATGACGTCCGGTACATGCTCGACATCAAGGATGTCCCCACGACTGCGGCCCTCCCCGCGCTGGTAGCCCGACTGGGCTGCGCGAACCGGATCTGCGTGGCGTCGTTCTCGCACCGCCGGGCCCTGGCGACGGCAGCGGAGATCGAACGGCGCACGGGCACCGAGCCTTGCCGGGCCATGTCGGTCAGGGAAGTCATCGGCTTGCTTATCCGCAGCACGCTACCCCGGAGCCAATGGGCGGCCCGGGCCGCGACCGCTCAGGTCCCGGCAAGGCTAGTCCGCCCGCGGACGGTACGCACGGCACACGACGGCGGTGCTCTGATCGTCGCCTGGACCGTGAACGCCGAGCAGGAGATGCACCGGCTGCTCGATCGGGGGGCGGACGGGATCGTAACCGACTGTCCAGTGGTCCTGGACCGGGTATTGCAGGCGCGAGCCGTCCCACAGCACAAATCCGTGTCCCCAGGCGAGAGGGGCAAAGAATCATGGTGATGCCGCTGTCCGGGCTCTGGTCCTTAACCGGGCCTCGGCCATGGAGGCGGTGTGACCGGCAGGACGTCGCGGTGGAGGTCGGGGAAGACCTTGGCGACCTTGCCGAGCAGGTAGTCGCCGTAGGTGCCGGTGAAGGCGTGCGGGTTCTGGCCGTCCCAGCGGGGGTGGCCGTCGTCGGTGACGGCCGCGCGGCCCGGCAGCGGAGGGATCTCGGCGGTGAAGGCGGGGTCGAGGAAGAACGGGAACGAGAGACGGGCGTGGCCGCTGGGGTTGCGGACGCGGTGCGGGGTGGACCGGTACCAGCCGCTGGTCAGGCGGTCCAGCATGTCGCCGATGTTGGCGACGAAGGTTCCCGGAAGCGGCGGGGCATCGATCCAGCCCGCCCGGGTGCGGACCTGCAGGCCGCCCGTGCTGTCCTGGGCAAGCAGGGTCAGCAGGCCGTAGTCGGTGTGCTCGCCGACGCCCCAGCCGCGGTCGCCGGGCGGCGGCGCGGGGTAGCGGAACACCCGGAACAAGATCGTCGGGTCGGCCGTGTACCCGGCGGCAAAGTAGTCCGCGTCCAGGCCGAGGCTCAGCGCTACGCCGCGTAGTACCGTCTGGCCCAGGCTGGTCAGCGCGTCGAGGTAGGCGAGCACGGCGGAACGGAGTTCGGGGACCTGGCTGGGGAACAGGTTGCGGCCGTGCAGCGGGAGGCCGGCCTTGACGCGGGGGTCGGCGTCGGGGAGTTCGGCGCCGAAGTAGAGTCCCTCCTTCAGGTCGGGCTGACCCGAGGTGAGCTCGGCGCCCACCGGGAAGTAGCCGCGCCAGGCGGTGCCGCCGCGGGCCATGGCGATCTCCATTTTGGCCGACTCGGGCAGGTCGAAGAACCTCGTGCTCGCGGCGGCCAGTTCCCCGAGCAGTTCCGGCGGGACGCCGTGCCCGGTGACGTAGAAGAAGCCGTGCTCGCGGCAGGCCGCTTCGATCTGGCGGGCGGCCGCTGTCAGACGTCCGGGCATGGCGTCGGCCGCTGCTTCGGCCCGCAGCGGAGCCAGGTCTACGACCGGGAGGGCGCCGGGCGGCTCGGAATCTCGCACCACTTCTTCATTCTGGCCGGTTATGTGTCGTCCTACGGGCAATCCAGAACGGTATCGACACGGTTGTCGCCGAGGCGGGAGGATGCGGGTGTGGCCCGGTCGTTGCCGTTTGTGGGGCGGACAGCGGAGGTTGACGCGCTGACGGCGGCCTATGCGGCCGCGGCGGGAGGCCAGCCACGCGTGGTCCTGCTCACCGGGGAGGCTGGCCTCGGCAAGACCAGGCTGGTAGAGGAACTGCGCGGCCGGGTGCGTTCGGCTGGCGACGGGGCACAGGTACGGGTGGGCGAGTCGGCGCCGCTGGCGGGGGCCACGCTGGCGTTCGGGCCGTTCGTGGCCGCGCTCGGCGACGACGGGGACTGGCTGCTGGCCGACCCAGGCGGCGGCGACATGCTCGCGGCCCGGCATCGCCTGTTCGTGCGGGTGCTCGAGCTGCTGGCCGGGCTGGCGGCGCGGGCACCGCTTGTGGTGGTGCTCGAGGACCTGCACTGGGCGGACGAGTCGTCGCGCGAGTTGCTCGCGTTCCTAGCCGTCCGGCTAAGCGACGAGCCGGTGCTTGTGGTCGGCACGCTGCGGGATGAGGAACTGCAGCCCGCGGCGCGGCGGTGGCTGGGCGAGCTGGAACGACGGGCCGAGGTGACCAGGCTCCGGCTGGGGCCGCTGGCGGACGCCGAGGTGGCCGGGCTGGTCGCGGGGTTGCTGTCGGCCGAGGCCGGCGAGGAGACGGTGGCGGCCGTGGTGGCCGCCGCCGAGGGCAACCCGCTGTACGCAAGGGAACTGGCGGCCGCGGGTCCTGGCGAGCCGCCGACCTCGATCAGTGACGCGGTCCTGGCGCGGGTGGCGGGTCTTGCGGCCGCCGCACGGGCGCTGGTGGAGCAGGTGTGCGTGGCCGACGGCGGGCTGTCGCACGAGTTGCTGGCCGCGACCGTCCGGTTCGCCGAGGACCGCCTGCTGGCGGCGGCGCGGCGGGCCGTTGCCTCGGGACTGCTTGCCGCGGCCGGTGACGGGTACGCGTTCAGGCACGAGCTGATCAGGCAGGCGGTGTACGGGCATCTCCTGCCCGGGGAACGCCGGCGCCTGCACCGCCGCCTGGCCGAGGCGCTCGATGCCCGGCCCGGCTCGGATCCCAGCCGGCTTGCCCAGCACTGGCAGCTGGCGGGCTGCCCCGACAGGGCCGCCCCGGCGGCGGTCGCGGCGGCTCGGGCGGCGGTCCTGGCCCGCGCGTATCCGGAGGCGCTGCGCTGCTATGCCATGGCGCTGGAGCTTGAGGCCTGGCTGACCGAGGCGGGCCAGGACCTGCCCGGGGAGGCGGCCCAGGATCTGCTCGAGGAGGCGGCCCAGGCGGCTAGCTGGGCCAGGGATCCGCGCCGCGCCGCGGAGTGGGTGACGCGGGCGCTGAGCCGGAGCCGCGCGGCGGGTACCGATGCGACTGTGCGTGCCCGGCTGCTGGAGAGGCTGGGGCGCTACCAGTGGGAGGCGGGCGACCTGCACGCGGCGGTGGACGCCACCGAGCAGGCCTTCGCGCTGATCGGCGGCGACCCGGCGTCGACCTTGCAGGCCCGGGTTCTTGCCGCCTACGCCACCCTGCGGATGCTGCTCGCCGAGTTCGAGGCGGCGCTGCCGCTCGCGGAGCGGGCGGTCGCCGTGGCGGAGCAGACGGCCGCCTTCGCCGCGCAGGCCCAGGGGCTGGCCACCCTGGGCATCGTACGGGCGCAGCGCGGCGAGCTCGACTCGGGGCTCGCTGCGCTGCACGACTCGTTCGAGCTGGCCCGGCGGGCGGGCAGCGTCGAGGACGTGGCCCGGGCCGCGATCAACCACATGTACCTGCTGTGCACGGCCGGGCGTTTCACCGAGGCACTCACCGTTGCCAGGGACGGCCGGCAAGCCGCCGCTTCGCTGGGCACGCCGACCGCGCTGACCTCGGTGCTGGACAACAACACCGCGGCCGTGCTCATCTACACGGGGCGGTGGGATGAAGCCGACCGGCTGCTGGCCGAGCTTGTCGGCCAGGCATCCGGGTACGCCGCTACGTACCTGCAGCTGCGGCAGCTGGAACTGGCGGTGGGCAGGGGCGAGAGGCGGCGCGCGGCCGACCTGGCGGCGGCGCTGGCGAAGATGGCCGAGGACAACCCGAGGATTCTCGGGCCGTTGCACGGCTGCCTGGCCGAGCAGGCACTGTACGCCGGCGACCTGGCCGCAGCGGCCGATGAGGTGCTGGACGGGCTCGCGTCCCTGGCCAGCGCCACGTTGCCCGCCGACGAGATCAGGCTGCTCGCGGCCGGCGCAAGGGTAGCCGCCGATCTGGCAGCGCTCCCCCACCCGGCGCGGCCTGCCGGGCTTGGCGACCGATGGACGCAGGCGGCGGCAGCATTCGCGGATCGGGCACGGGCCATCACCGAGCCGCACGGCGGTGGGCAGCAGGAGGTAGGCGCGTTCGGCGTGCTGGTCGCCGCCGAGCGGGCCCGCGAGGGCGGGTCTGACTCCAGGGCGACCTGGCGGGCAGTTGCCGAGGCCTGGCATGCGGCCGGCCAGCCGTACCGGGAGGCCTACGCGCGGCTGCGGGAGGCCGAGGCCGCGATCCGGGCGGGACGGCGCGACCAGGCGGCCCGCGTCCTCGCGGCGTGTGAGGCGCTGGCCGGGCCGCTGCCGGCCGAGCCGTTGCTCGCGATGGCCAGGGACCTGGCCCGGCGGGGTCGTCTGACCAGGCAGCCGACGGTCTCTGCTGAGGTCGGCAGCGCCACATTCGATCTCACCGGCCGCGAGCTCGAGGTTCTGAGCCTGCTGGCTCGGGGGGACAGTAACCGGCAGATCGCGCGGGCCCTTTTCATCAGCGAGCGCACGGTTGCCGTGCATGTGTCCCGGATTCTTGACAAGCTTGGGGTTCGTAACCGCACCGAGGCCGCGACGGCCGGCGCTCGGCTGGGCCTGACGCAGGGAGGAAGCGGATGAGCAACCCGATACCTCGGAGCATCCTGCACATCGAGGGGGACCCCACCTCGTGGGGGCTGAGCGCGGTCGGCCCGGCCGATCCCGGCTGGGGTGATGCCCCGGTCGAGGTCGCGATCATCGCGCCGGTTACCGGCACGCTGGTGCTGTCGCCGGCCCGGGTGGGCAGCTTCACCCTGGTCCCGCCGCCGGTCGGAGACGGCTGGATGCCCGCGCTCGCGCTGGTGGCCCCGCACCTGTACGTTCCGACCGCTACCGGCCTGACCGCTGCTGCGCCCGGGTACGCACTCGCTCCGCCCGACGACGACGTTCAGGCCCTGACCGCCAAGCTCATCGACGCGATGAGCGGTCCTGGCAAGACGGTCACCGTGCAGGTCAGCGCGGTGGGCAGCGGCGTCGTGGTGCTCAACGGCGCGCAGCTGCCGTTCGCCGTGGTGGCCCCGGCCAGTTGAACCGGATGGGTCAGGATAAAAATCTGGGAAGCCTGCGCGGCCGGACGGAATGTCGGTACCCGGAGGTACGGTGAGCGGGTGCTGGAAACCTTCCATCCGGCGGTACGGACCTGGTTTGAGCGGCGGTTTCCCGGCGGCCCCACCGAGCCGCAGGCTGCGGGCTGGCGGGAGGTCGCGGCGGGCGGGCACACGCTGATCGCGGCGCCCACGGGATCCGGCAAGACGCTGGCGGCGTTCCTCGTCTGCATCGACCGGCTGTACAGCGGCGGCGAGGGCGGGCTGCGGGTTGTCTACGTGTCGCCGCTGAAGGCGCTGGCTACCGACATCCAGCAGAACCTCGAGGCACCGCTGGCCGAGATCGCCGCGGTGGCGGAGGAACTCGGGCTTCCGGCGCCGGCGATCCGGGTGGCGGTCAGGACCGGTGACACGGCGGCGGCGGCGCGCGCGGCCATGCTGAAGAATCCGCCTGACATCCTGATCACCACGCCGGAGTCGCTGTTCCTGATGGTCACGGCGGAGCGGAGCCGGGACATGCTGCGCGGCACCCGGACGGTGATCGTGGACGAGATCCACGCGGTCGCCGGGAACAAGCGCGGCTCGCACCTGGCGCTGACGCTGGAACGGCTGGCGCACGTCGCGGAAGGGCCGGTGCAGCGGGTCGGGCTTTCTGCCACCGTGCGGCCGATCGAGGCGATCGCGCGGCTGCTCGTCGGCGCGGGCGAGGACCGGGACCGGCCGGACGGGTCGCCGCGCTGCGCGATCGTGGATTCCGGCCACCGCAGGCGGCTGGATCTCGCCCTCGAGCTGCCCGACGACGAGCTCGGCGCGGTGCCGACCGGCGAGCAGATGGGGCAGATCCT
>JASHTQ010000585.1 GCA_030040475.1 Streptosporangiaceae bacterium | reverse complement strand
TCGATCATCCGTTAGCCGCCCCCGTGTTCCACCACGTAGTCGATGCAGGCGGTGAGCGCTTCCACGTCCGCCGGATCGACCGCGGGGAACATCCCGATGCGGAGCTGATTTCGGCCGAGCTTCCTGTAAGACTCCGTGTCGACGATTCCGTTCGCCCGCAGTGCCGAGGCTATGCCGTCGGCGGACAGCCCTCCCGTGACGTCTATCGTGCCGACGACCTGCGAGCGTTGCGCGGGGTCCGCGACGTACGGTTGCGCGTACGCCGCCTTCTCCGCCCACGTATACAGTATGGCAGCCGAACGCGCGCAGCGGGCAGTGCTCGCCGGCAGACCGCCCGACGCGAGCATCCAGTCGAGCTGTTCGGCGAGCAGGAACAGGGTCGCCACCGCGGGCGTGTTGTAGGTCTGGTCCTTGACCGCGTTCTCCACCGCGATCCGCAGCGAGAGGAAGTCGGGTATGTACCGGCCGCTCGCGGAGATCTCGCCCACCCGCTGCACCGCGGCCGGGGACATCAGCGCGATCCACAGCCCGCCGTCCGAGCCGAGACCCTTCTGCGGGGCGAAGTAGTAGACGTCGAAGTCCTCGGGCCGGACCTGCAGGCCGCCTGCCGCGCTCGTCGCGTCGACCAGGACCAGGGAGCCGGGATCGGCGCCGGGCACGCGGCGCACCGGCATCGCCACGCCGGTCGAGGTCTCGTTGTGGGTCAGCGCGTACGTGTCCGTCCCGGGCTCGGGCCGCGGGATCGGGTGGGTGCCGTACTCGGAGTCCACCATGGTCGGCGGCGACAGCCAGGGCGCCCGCCCGGTCACGTCGGCGAACTTCGCCGAGAACTCGCCGAAGCGCAGGTGCTGTGCGTGCTCGCGGATCAGCCCGAACGCGGCCGCGTCCCAGAACGCCGTGGTTCCGCCGTTGCCGAGCACCACCGCGTACTCGGCCGGCAGGCCGAACAGCTCGGCGAGCCCGGCGCGGACCCGGTGCACCAGCGACCTGACCGGCGGCTGGCGGTGGGACGTGCCCAGGTAGCGCGCGCCCGAGGCGGCCAGCGCGGCAAGCTGCTCGGGGCGGATCTTGGCCGGGCCGCTGCCGAACCTGCCGTCGTTCGGCTTGAGCGCTGCCGGAATGATTACGGTACTCATTGCCCGCAGCTTACCGGCGCAAGCTCAGACGTCCCTGTCGAGCACCTCCTCGGCGCCCGGCACGTCGCGAACCGGCCGTGACGGCGGGCCGATGTACCGGGCCGAGGGCCTGACGAGCCGGCCGGTGCGCTTCTGCTCCAGGATGTGCGCCGCCCAGCCCGCCGTGCGCGCGCAGGTGAACATCGAGGTGAACATGTGCGCGGGGACGCCGGCGAAGTCCAGCACGATGGCGGCCCAGAACTCCACATTGGTCTCGAGCACGCGATCAGGGCGCCGGGCGCGCAGCTCGGCGAGCGCCGCGTTCTCCAGCGCGAGCGCGACCTCGTAGCGCGGCGCGCCGAGTTCCTTCGCCGTCCGGCGCAGCACCCGCGCCCTGGGGTCTTCGGCCCGGTACACCCGGTGTCCGAAGCCCATCAGCCGTTCGCCGCGGTCCAGCACCGAGTTCACGTATGCCCTGGCGTCGCCGGTCCGCTCCACCTCCTCGATCATGCCGAGCACGCGGGCCGGCGCCCCGCCGTGCAGCGGCCCGGACATCGCGCCGACCGCCCCGGACAACGCGGCGGCCACGTCGGCCCCGGTCGAGGCGATGATGCGGGCGGTGAAGGTGGAGGCGTTCATGCCGTGCTCGGCCGCCGATGTCCAGTACGCGTCGACCGCCTTGACGTGCCGCGGATCGGGTTCGCCGCGCCAGCGGATCATGAACCGCTCGGTGATCGTGGCGGCCTCGTCCACCCTGCGCTGCGGGACCATGGGATGCCCGATCCCGCGGGCGGCCTGGGCCACGAACGACAGCGCCATCACCGAGGCGCGGGCGAGGTCCTCGCGGGCCTGCTCGTCGCTGATGTCGAGCAGTTGCCGCAGCCCCCAGGCGGGCGCGAGCATGGCCAGTGCGCTCTGCACGTCGACCCGGATGTCACCTGAGTGGACCGGAATCGGGTAAGGCTCGGCGGGCGGCAGCCCCGGCGAGAACGAGTTGTCGACCAGCAGACCCCAGACGTGCCCGTAGGAGGCATGGCCGACGAGTTCCTCGATGTCGACGCCGCGGTACCGCAGCGAACCGCCCTCTTTGTCTGGCTCGGCGATCTCGGTCTCGAACGCAATGACCCCTTCGAGGCCCGGCTTGAAGTCCGACATCCGGCGTTTTCCTCTCCTCTTCCTCGTGCCTCCTCATGGGCGGCAGAGGGCGCGTCACGCTGCGATCCGCGCTGATGGGCGGGCGGATTCCAGCGGTACCATTCAACCGCCCTGATCTAGGTTGCGGTAGCCGGAGCAGGTGTGAGGATCATTACCCATGAACACGACTCGCCAGCCCAGGGAGATGCTGTCCGAGGACATGCTGGCCGCCGATCCGATGACGCAATTCGCCGGCTGGATGTCCGACGCCGTGCGGCAGGGCCTGCACGAGCCGACCGCGATGGTGCTGTCCACCGTCTCCGCCGCCGACGGCCGGCCGCGGGCCCGCACCGTGCTGCTGAAGGATCACGGCCAGGCGGGTTTCACGTTCTACAGCAACCGGACGTCGCGCAAGGGGCGGGACCTGGCCGCCGATCCGCGGGCCTGCGTGGTCTTCCCGTGGTACGCCATGTCGCGCCAGGTGACCGCCGAGGGCACCGTGCAGGTCATGTCGATGCAGGACAGCGAGCCGTACTACCACTCAAGGCCGCGGCAGTCGCAGATCGGCGCGTGGGCCAGCAGGCAGTCGCGGGTCATCGGCTCCCGGGCGGAGCTCGAGGAACGGGTGGCCGAGCTCGAGCGGCGCTGGCCGCCGCCCGGCCCGGTGCCGATGCCCGACTTCTGGGGCGGCTACCTGCTCGTCCCCGACACCGTCGAGTTCTGGCAGGCGGGCGCCTTCCGGCTGCACGACCGGCTCCGCTACCGGCGCGACGGTGCCGGCTGGGTGACCGAGCGCCTGTCCCCGTAGCCCTGCCTGGATGGCCCTCTCGGCGGCCCCTCTGGATGGCCCCTGCCTGCGCCGCCTGCACACTCCTGCGCACTGCGCATAGCATCACAACAGGAGGGATGAGCAGTTGACAGCGCACGGCCTGATAGACACCACGGAGATGTACCTGCGCACCATCTTCGAGCTCGAGGAGGAGGACGTCGTCCCGCTGCGCGCCCGGATCGCCGAGCGGCTGGCTCAAAGCGGCCCGACGGTCAGCCAGACGGTGGCGAGGATGGAGCGGGACGGTCTCGTGCACGTGGCAGGCGACAGGCAGCTTTCCCTCAGCGAGGAGGGCCGGACGCTCGCCACCAGGGTGATGCGCAAGCACAGGCTGGCCGAGTGCCTGCTCGTCGGGGTCATCAAGCTGCCGTGGGAGGAAGTGCACATCGAGGCGTGCCGCTGGGAGCACGTGATATCGGAGAGCGTGGAGCGCCGCCTGCTCGAACTGCTCGACTACCCCGTCCGCTGCCCGCACGGCAACCTGATCCCCGGCCTTGCCGAGCTCGGGCTGCCGCCGGATGCGGCGCAGCGGGTGCGCGAGGCCACCAGCGAGACGGGCGAGGCGATGACAAAGGCCGCATCTCGGGACACCGCGCGGGTGGTCATCAGGCGAATTGGCGAACAAATTCAAAGCGACCTTGATTTGATGCTTAAACTCAAGCGCGTCGGGATACAACCCGGACGCGAGGTGATTCTCATGGCGGGCGACGATGGTGTGCGCGTGACGGCCGACGACTCGATGGACGCCATATGGACCGAACTCCCCGCTCCGATCGCCGCGCACGTATTCGTCTCAATTACCAGCCGGTATCAATCGTTGGCCGGGGTGTGATGATGTCGGCCAGCGACGCCGCCGGGATCAGGGAGCACGGGCGTGCCTGGCCCGGGTGAGGCCGCATTCGACGCGTACCTTCCGGCGGACCTAGTCCTCGGCCAGGCCGACATCGGGGTAGTCGTCGCGGACCGGCTCGGCAATCTGCTGTACATGAACGACTACGCGGCCAGGCTTTTCCGTATCACCGGTGACCTGTCCCGGCTGGCGGGCGGCCCGGTGATCTCCCTCGGCCTGTTCGCCGGCGACGACCTGCGGCTGGCGGACGACCTGGCCCGCCAGGTGCTGCGCGGCCGGTCCTGGGAGGGGACCTTCTCCGGCACTCGCGGCGACGCGTCGCGGGTGCTGATCAGGGCCTCGGCGGTGCCGCTGCGCCATCCGGCCGGCGACATCGACGGGATGGTGATCCTGGCCCGCGAGGCTGGCCATGCAGACGGCCAGGGCCAGTGGGACCGCCTCGCCCTGCTCGACCGCGTCGGCGAGCGGCTGGCGGGCTCGCTGGAGATCGGCACCACGCTCCGGCACGTGGCGGACATGCTGGTGCCGCAGTTCGCCGACCACTGCTTCATCGACCTGTTCCAGGGCGACCAGCTTGTCCGCAGGATCCAGCGGAACGCCAGCGACTGGGTCCCGCCGCCCGGCACCTGGGCGCAGGTCGGCCAGGTGATCCACTACCCGGAAGGCCACTTCTCCCAGCAGGCGATGGCGCGCCTGGACGTGATCACGGTCACCGACCTGGACAGCGAGCAGGACAAGTACCCCGCGCCGAGCCCGGAGAGCATGGCCGCGTCCCGCGTGGCCGGGCTGACCTCGGTGCTCGCGGCGCCGCTGTACGCCAGGGGCGAGCTGCTCGGCGTCATGAGCCTGGCGCTGTCCAGGCTCACCGACCGCGAGGAGCGCAACTACGACACCCACGACCGCGACCTGATCGGCGCGATCGCCACCCGGGTCGCGATCGCCATCGACAACGCGATGCTCTTCGAGACCGAGCGGCGCACCGCCCTGGCCTTCCAGAAGACCCTGCTGCCGCAGGCGATCCCGGAGCTCGACGGGCTCGAGGTCGCCTGCAGGTACGTGCCGGCCAAGCCGCTCGAGGCGGTCGGCCAGGGCATCCAGACGCAGGTCGGCGGGGACTGGTACGACGTCATCCCGCTCGCGGCGGGCCGGGTCGGCATCGTCATCGGCGACGTCGAGGGGCGCGGGGCGCGGGCGGCGGCGATCATGGGCCAGCTGCGCGCGGCGCTGCGTGCGTTCGCGCAGGACGAGAAGTCGCCGGCCGACATCATGCGCAAGCTCGACGAGTGGTGCCGCTCGCTGGCCCCCGCCGACGAGAGCGGGGCCTCGCTGGCCGGCGATCCGCCGACGGCGAGCTGCATCTACATGATCTACGACCCGTGGTCGCGCGAGCTGACCTTCGCCAACGCGGGCCATGACGCCCCGCTGCTGATCAGCGAGGGACAGGCGGGGCAGCTCGAGTTCATGCACAAGGGCGTCCTGCTCGGCGTGCGCGGCAAGGGCATCCGCGGGCTGCCCACGTACAAGGAACAGACGATCGTCGTGCCGCCCGCGGCCATCCTGGTGTTCTTCACCGACGGCCTGACCGACCGGCGGACCCGGGCCGACGGCGCCGGCCACTACTCGGAGGCCGAGGCCGTGGAGATGCTGCAGCACGCGGTCCGGGCGGCCGCGGCCAGCGGGGACGCGGACGCGGTCGCTACCGCGGCCGAGTACGCGGTGCCAGGGGATATCGACGACGACATGGCCATCCTGGTGGTGAAGTCCTCGGCGACCGAGCTGGCGTTCACCGAGCGGACGTTCCCCGCGGAACCCATCATGGTCTCCGAGGCGCGGCGGCTTGCGGCGCAGACGTTCGGCCTGTGGGGCATGGACACCGAGCAGGCCGAGCTCGCCTGCCTGCTCGTCTCCGAGGTGGTCACCAACGCGGTGCTGCACGCCTCGATCACGCCGAGCCCGGGTCGCCAGCTCGATTTCGAGATGGAATCCATGATCATGTCGGCGTCCGCGTCGGCGCCGGTACCCGCGGACTCGGCGCCCGCCGTTTCCGGCGGCAGGGCCGCTTCTGCTGCTGCGGTGCGGGCGGCGTCGGTGCCGGTCCCGCTGGGCTGGGACGACGCCGAGCCAGGGGACGCCGGGGACCCTCCGGCCAGGGAGTTCAGGCTACGGCTGAGGCGCGGAGCGACCGCGGTATGGGTGGAGGTCTTCGATCCCGACCTGCGGCTGCCCCGGATCCGTACCGCGGGCGAGACCGATGAGGGCGGCCGCGGCCTTTACCTGGTCGAGCAGCTCGCCACCCGGTGGGGGTCCAGGCCGACGCCCGAAGGCAAGGCGGTCTGGTTCGAGATGCCGCGCAGCGGCACCCAGGAACTCCGCTCGCTGTAGCCC
>JASHTQ010000584.1 GCA_030040475.1 Streptosporangiaceae bacterium | reverse complement strand
TCGCGAGGGGCGAAGCTACGTGATCGCGGCATCCACGCCGTAGGCGCGGGGGGACAGGGGCGTGGCTGAGGTGCCGGCGAGCGGAGGAACGGATTTCCTGCAGCTGAGCCCGGCGTCGGCGCCGGCGAGGGGGCTGACCAGCTGGCTGGCCGACGCGATCAGGGCGGCCATCATCGACGGGCGGCTTCGGGTCGGGGCGCCGCTACCCGCGACCCGCGTGCTGGCCGATGACCTCGGCGTGTCGCGCGGCGTGATCGTGGAGGCCTACCAGCGGCTCACCCAGGAGGGCCTGGTCGGCGGGCGACCCGGGGCCGGGACGAGGATTCTGCGCTCGCCGGGGGTCTTCGCGCCCATCGAGGACTGCGAGCCGGCAGAGGTTTCCGGGGATGTAACCAAGACTGGCGACGTCTGGGACTCCCAGGGCACGGGAGCACTGGGTACGCCGGTGCAGGCAGGGGGGATGCCGGGGCCGGGGGAGCTTCCGCAGCGATGGCGGTCGCAGGCGGAGCTTGACCTGTCCCCCGGGGTGCCCGACCTTTCGGGGTTCCCGCGGGCGGCGTGGCTGCGCGCGGAGCGGCTGGTGCTCGACCGGGCGAGCGCTGCCGACCTGGGGTACGGCGACCCGCGCGGCAGCGAGCGGCTGCGGACGGAACTGGCGGGGTGGCTCGCCCGCGCCCGCGGGCTGCGGGCGGATCCGGACGACATCATCGTCGTCACCGGGGTCGCGCAGGCGCTGGCGCTGCTCGGCCAGTGGCTGAGGGCCAACACGGACGGCCGGGTCGCGATGGAGGACCCGGGATCGCGCGGGTCGAGGGACCAGCTCGCCTACTGGGGACTGCGCCCGGTGCCGATCCCGGTCGACGACGAGGGGCTGCGGGTGGCCGAACTGGCAGGCAGCGGCCTGCCGGCGGTGATGCTCACGCCCGCGCATCAGTTTCCCACCGGGGTGGCGCTTGCCCCGGCACGGCGCCGCAGGCTGCTGGACTGGGCGGCCGAGGCCGGCGCGCTGGTCATCGAGGATGACTACGACGCCGAGTACCGCTACGACCGGGCTCCGGTCCCCGCCCTGCAGGCCTCGGATCCCGGCCAGGTCGCCTACGCGGGCAGTACGTCCAAGACGCTGGCGCCGGGCCTTCGGCTGGGCTGGCTGGTCCCGCCCCGGCGGCTGCACGCCGACCTGGTGGCGGCCAAGCGTGCCGCCGACCTGGGCAGTCCCGCGCTGCCGCAGCTGGTGCTCGCCCAGCTGATCGCGAGCGGCGAGCTCGAGCGGCACATCCGCCTGGTGCGCAAGCGGCAGCGGGCCCGGCGCGACGCGCTGCTCGGCGCGCTGCGCGAGCACCTGCCTGAGGCCCGGGTGCGGGGCGTGGCGGCGGGGCTGCATCTGCTTGTCACGTTCGGCGAGTGGGACATCGCACTCGACGACACCGAACTCGCCGACCGGATCCACCGGGCCGGGGTGCTTGTCCACCCGCTGTCCTGGCACCGGCAGCGGCCCGGGGCTCCCGGGCTTGTGCTCGGGTACGCGGTGCACACCCCCGACCAGCTGCGCGAGGCGGCACGCCGCATCGCCGCGGTCACGCGCGCAGCTCGGTTAACGGCCGGGGTCGGGACCGGGGGCCGGGGATGGGGACGGGGCCGGGGATGGGGACGGGGCGTCGGGGACGGCGGCGGCGCGGCGGGCGTCGATACGGCGGTGGCGCATGGCGGTGGCGCGCAGCTGGCTGATGCGGGCGGCGCCGGCCAGCACGACAAGGAGCACGCCGCAGACGGCGGACAGCAGCATGGCGACGCCGAGCGGCAGCCGGCCGTGCGCACCGAGGTAGGAGACCTGCACCGTCGCGCCGTTTTGCAGGATGAAGATCAGCAGTAGCAGCAGGACCACGGCGAAGAACCCCAGCGCGACCCACAGCCCGCTGATCCTGGTCCGCTTCAGATGGTGATGCGGCGGCACGGCGGCGGCAGGCTCGGGCGCCGGCCGGGAGCCGGCCACGGCGGGCGGCGCCGACGCAGGAGCCGGCGAGGAGACGGGCTGCGGATCCGTGGTCACTGGACACCCCCTGGAGTCGCGTGCCTTATGACAGCTTCCTGCCCTGCGCCGTCCCGGTTATGCGCCGAACGCGGGTGGCTAACCCGCCCAGGTACGCCAGCACCGCGAGCACCCGCCGGTTGTCGTCGTCGGAGGGCTGCAGGTCGAGCTTGAGGAAGATGGACGCGGTGTGCTTGGCCACGGCGCGTTCGGTGATCACGAGACGCTGCGCGATCGCGGCGTTGGACCGGCCCTCGGCCATCAGCCCGAGCACCTCGCGCTCGCGCGGGCTCAGCGCGGCGATGGCGCCGTCGCCGGTGTTGCGGGCGAGCAAGCGGGAGATCACCTCCGGATCCATCGCGGTGCCCCCGGCGGCGACCCGGCGGACCGCGTCGACGAACTGGCCGCTGTCGAACACCCGGTCCTTGAGCAGGTAGCCGATCCCGCCGTTGCCGCCGGCCAGCAGCTCGCGCGCGTACAGCTGCTCCACGTACTGGGACAGGACGAGCACGGGCAGGCCTGGCACCTCGCGCCTGGCGGCGAGCGCGGCCCGGATCCCCTCGTCGGTGAACGTCGGCGGCAGCCGGACGTCCACGCTCGCCACGTCGGGCTTGTCCGCGGTCACGGCGGCCAGCAGGTCGGCCCCGTTGTCGACCGCCGCGGCGATCTCCAGCCCGTGGGCCTGGAGCATCCGGGTCAGGCCGTCTCTCAGCAGGAAGAGGTCTTCGGCAATGACAACTCGCACGGGATCTCCATGGTTACCGCGGTCGGCCCGCCGGGCGGGCTGCTGACCGCGAGGACGCCGTCGAACGAAGCCAGCCGCCGCTCGATGCCGCGCAGCCCGCTGCCGCGGGACGGGTCGGCCCCGCCGTGCCCGTTGTCGGTCACGCCGATCCGCAGCATATCGTCGGTGTGCCTGATGTCGATCCAGGTCTGGCGCGCCTCGGCGTGCTTGGACACGTTGGCGACCAGCTCGCTGACCGCGAAGTACGCGGCCGATTCGATCGGCGCGGATACCCGCCCGTGCAGGTCGCTCTCCACGTGGATGCGCATCGGGGTGTCCAGCGCCAGGGCCTTGATCGCGTCGGTCAGGCCCCGGTCGGCGAGCACCGGCGGGTGGATGCCGCGGATCAGGTCACGCAGCTCGGCCAGGGCCTTGACCGAGGCGTCCCGTGCCTCGAACAGCAGCGCCCGCGCGGCGTCGGGGTTGGAGTCGATGATCTGCCCCGCCGCGTCCAGGGTCATGCCCATGGCCACGAGCCGGGCCTGCGCGCCGTCGTGCAGGTCCCGCTCGATCCTGCGGATCTCGGCGGCGCTGGTGTCGATGGCCTCGGTCCGGGTCTGGGCCAGCTGGCGGACCCGGAGCACGAGCTCGGCCTCCTTGGTCGGGGCGAGCATGGACCGGGCGAAATGGCCGTAGCCGCGCAGCAGCCGGGGTGATGCCCACAGCGCGCCCGCCGCCGCGGCGACGATCAGGATGCGCAGGCCCCCCGAGGCGTAGGGCGCGACCACGGCGGTGCAGCCGAGCACGAGCAGCCCGGCCGGCAGCAGCGCCCACAGCCAGCCGACGAGTCCGTCAACCGTCACCCACAGCAGGTCCCGCCAGGTCGCCGGGTCGCCGAGCAGCCAGCGCAGCCACCGGCGCGGGCCGCGCTTCCCGCCGTCGGCCCAGGGCGTCGGCAGGTACGGCTGGGCGATCGGCACCCCGCACCACCGGCCCGCCAGCTTGCGGGTCAGCCTGGCCACGCCGCGCACCCACAGCAGCAGCAGCGGGACGACCACGACGCACCCGAAGATCCAGAGGAGGAGCACGGCCGCCACCGTGTTTCGATGGCCGTGCTGGATGAGCGTGTGCACCGCAAGGGTCGGCGGCAGGCCGACCGCCGTGGCCAGGACCGCCAGCGGGACGAGCCCGGATACCGCGAGCCCGAACAGCGCAAGCCCGCGCCCCGCCACGGTGAGCCGCCCGCCCAGCCAGGCCCACACCTCCGGCCACGGCACCCCGGACTCCGAGGACGGGGCGCCCGGGGACGGGCGCTGGGCGGCCGAAGATCGCGGGATCGGGGCTTGCGACGCCCAGAACTCGGGAGACGGGTGCTGCGGGGCCGGGTGGACCGGGGCCTGGAAGGCCGGGGCAGGGGCCGGGGACGCCGGGGCAGGGGCCGGGGACGCCGGGGCCGGCGCGGTGGACGGCGAGGGCACCCACCATGAGGGGGGTGCAGATTCCGGGGGTTGGGCCGTCCTGGGCTCGCGGGTCGGCCGTCCCTCCGGGTCGCCCGGAGTGAATCCCGCGCTCATCGCTCGCCTCCCGTACCGGGGTGTCACCTTCCGCTCAGTCTGCCCGTCAGCCCCGGGACCCGGTAGTGACGCTGACACCCGAACGCCGGGTGTACCTAGGTCTACCCATAAAGACGCCGTCCGGCCCCCGGTGGCGGCTCCCCCGCCACGGTGATCCCGGTCCCGGCGGCCGTCGCAGCGTCATGAAACCCGCCTTCCAGCACCACGGGAGGTACTGGAACCGCGGTTTCATTACCCTCTGGCCGCGACCCCGGCGCCCGCGCCTTGTGCTGCTGGGCCTGGTCAAGGCGGGATAGAGGGCGCGCGGGTAAGGTCGGTCCCATGGAGGTTACGCAGCGCAGGGTCCTGATGCCGGTGCCGGGCAAGAAGGGGCATGGGCCGCGGGCGCCGAAGTCCGCGGTCGCCGGCTAAGGGAGGTCCGGCATGGACCGAGCGGCGCGGGCGACGCGACCCGGCCGGCCGGCCGGCGCGGGCGACGCGACCCGGCCGACCGGCGCGGTGGTCGAGGACGAGGCCGTCCGCGCCGCCCGGCTGCTCGACGCGCAGGCCAAGGCCGGGGAACTGTTCGCCGCCATCGGCGAACGCGGCCTGCTAGCGGCTGGCGTCCGCGAGGTCAGCGCCAGCAACGCCATCCGCGACCTGGCCGCGGAGATGTTCGGGGTGGACAGGTACTGGCACAAGCGGATCGTCCGTGCCGGGCCGAACACGCTGCAGCCCTACAAGGAGAATCCCCCGGACCGGGTCATCGCCGCGGACGACATCATGTTCTGCGATTTCGGGCCGATCTTCGAGGCGTGGGAGGCTGACTTCGGCCGCACCTACGTGCTCGGCGACGACCCGGACAAGCTCCGGCTCCGGGACACGCTGCCGGTCGTGTTCGAGGCAGGACGGCGGTTCTTCGAGTCCCGCCCCGACATCACCGGCGAGCAGTTGTTCGCGCACATGGTCGACCTGGCGGAGGGCGCGGGCTGGACCTTCGGCGGCACGATCGCCGGGCACCTGGTCGGGCAGTTCCCGCACGAGAAGATCAAGGGCAAGGAGATCTTCTCCTACATCGCGCCCGGCAATAA
>JASHTQ010000583.1 GCA_030040475.1 Streptosporangiaceae bacterium | reverse complement strand
CGAGACCGGGATCCGCGCCACCGCGTCCGGGCTGCTGTGCGCGACCTCCTCGATCTCCATGCCGCCCTGCACCGTGCAGATCGACAGGAACGTGCGGTTCGACCGGTCGAGCAGGAAGGACAGGTAGTACTCGGCCTCGATGTCGACCGCCTGGGCGATCAGCACCGAGTGCACGGTGTGGCCCTTGATGTCCATGCCGAGGATCTGGCCGGCCTTGGCGTAGGCCTCGTCCGGGCCCTCGGCCAGCTTCACGCCGCCGGCCTTGCCGCGCCCGCCGACCTTCACCTGCGCCTTCACCACGACGAGCGGGTGCCCGGCGGCGGCGAACTCGGCCGCGATCTCGCGTGCCTGCCCGGCCGTGGTCGCGACCTTGCCGGGCTGGACTGGGATGCCATACTCGGCGAACAATTCCTTCGCTTGGTACTCAAACAGGTCCACAGGGGGTCCGTTCTGGGCTGCGGGCTTCTTCGTTCCGGCTGCCGCCGCGTCGCGCGACGTCCATGGGAAGCCTAGCCGCTGCCCCGGGCCGCCAGGTGACCTAGGTCCCGAAGGGCTAGGGTCGCCCGGCCCTGTGCCGGCCGGCCGGCCTGCTGATCCGATGGCTAGGGCCGCGAACTGCGGCGATGCCAAGGCTAGCGCCGCCGACCTGGATGGAAGCCGATGAGCGTACTTGACCTGTCCCGATGGCAGTTCGGGATCACCACCGTGTACCACTTCATCTTCGTCCCGCTGACGATCGGCCTGTCGCTCGTGGTCGCCTGCCTGCAGACCGCCTGGCTGATCAAGAAGGACCCGGCGTATCTCCGGCTGACGAAGTTCTTCGGGCGGATCTTCCTGATCAACTTCGCGGTCGGCGTGGTCACCGGGATCGTGCAGGAGTTCCAGTTCGGCATGAACTGGTCGGCCTACTCGCAGTTCGTCGGCAACGTCTTCGGGGCGCCGCTGGCCATGGAGGCGCTGCTTGCCTTCTTCATGGAGTCGACCTTCCTCGGCCTGTGGATCTTCGGCTGGGACAAGCTGTCGCCGCGGCTGCACCTGGCCACGATCTGGCTGGCCGCCATCGGCACCAGCCTGTCGGCCTACTTCATCCTGGCCGCCAACTCCTGGATGCAGCACCCGGTCGGCTACAAGGTCCTGGCAGGCACCCACAAGGTGGTGCTGACCAGCATCTGGGCGCTGCTGACCAACTCCACGGTGCTGGCCGCCTGGCCGCACGTGTTCTTCGCGTCGTTCATGGTCACCGCGGCCGTGCTGATCGCGGTCAGCGCCTGGCACGTGGCCCGCAAATCCCAGCTGGACGTGTTCCGCCGGGCCATGAAGCTCGGCCTGGTGGTCATGCTCGTGGCCGGGATCGCGACCGCGGTGACCGGTGACGTGCAGGCCCGGCTGATGGACTCGCAGCAGCCGATGAAGATGGCGGCCGCCGAGGCGCTCTACGACACCTCGGACGCGGCATCGTTCTCGCTGTTCACCATCGGCTCGCTGAACGGCAGCAAGGAGCTGTGGAGCATCCGGGTGCCCGACCTGCTCTCGCTGATCGCGACGCTGAACCCGCACGGCACCGTGCAGGGCATCAACGACGTCGAGCGCGCCTACGCCAAGAAGTACGGGCCCGGCCAGTACAAGCCGATCATCCCGGTGACGTACTGGTCGTTCCGGCTCATGGTCGGGTTCGGCTCGCTGGCCGCGCTGCTCGCCGCGTTCGGCCTGTGGCTGACCAGGCGGCGGCGGATCCCGCGCAGCCGGTGGTTCTACCGGATCGCGATCTGGGGCCTGGCCCTGCCGTACCTGGCCAGCACGATGGGCTGGATCTTCACCGAGATGGGCCGCCAGCCGTGGACGGTGTTCGGGCTGCTGACCACCGCGCAGAGCGTCTCGCCCGGCGTGACCGCGTCCTCGGTGATCATCTCGCTGACCACCTACACCCTGCTCTACGCGGGCCTGGCCGCCATCGCGGGCTGGCTCACCGTCCGGCACGTCAAGGAGGGCGCGCCCCCCGAGGCCGGACAGCCGGGTGCCGCCGAGCCGCTGCCCGTCTTCCAGTACTGACGTCAGGGAGCCGTCATGAACCTCGCTACCTTCTGGTTCATCCTCATCGCGATCTTGTGGTCCGGTTACTTCGTGCTCGAGGGATTCGACTTCGGCGTCGGCATCCTGCTGGGGTTCCTCGGCCACGACGACACCGAGCGCCGGGTCCTTGTCAACACGATCGGCCCGGTCTGGGACGGCAACGAGGTCTGGCTGCTGACCGCGGGCGGCGCGACGTTCGCCGCCTTCCCGCTCTGGTACGCCTCCCTGTTCAGCGGCTTCTACCTGGCCCTGCTGCTCATCTTGGTGGCGCTGATCGTGCGCGGCGTCTGCTTCGAGTTCCGCAGCAAGGTGGACAGCCCGCGCTGGCGGGCCAACTGGGACCGGGCCATCTTCGTCTCCTCCGCGCTGCCCGCGCTGCTGTGGGGGGTGGCGTTCGCCAACATCGTGCGCGGGGTGCCGCTGAACGCGGCGCACGTCTACACCGGCAACCTGCTGACCCTGCTCAACTGGTACGGGCTGCTCGGCGGGCTGGTCACGCTGAGCCTGTTCGCCCTGCACGGCGCGATCTTCCTCGGGCTGCGGACCACCGGGGAGCTCAGGCAGCGCGCCCAGCGCGCGGCGGTCAAGGTCGCGCTCGCCGCGGTGCCGCTGGCCGCCATCTTCCTGGCGGTGACCCAGGTCAGCCACGGCAGGCCCGCCACCGACGTGACCGCGGCGGTGACGTCGGTCGCTGGCCTGCCGTGGCTGACCTGGGTCACGGCGAGGAAGACCGCGGCCAGCGGCACGGCGGCCAGGCCAAGCCGGTTCGCGGCCCGGCGCGCGCGCTGGCGGAGCCCGCCGACGGTCCGCAGGCCGAGGAAGATCGCGCCGTGCAGCGTGAACAGGCTCAGCGTGACCAGCCCGCCGAGCAGCCCGTACCAGTTGAGCAGGGTGAGCAGGTTGCCGGTGTAGACGTGCTGGGCGTCGAGCGGGACCCCGCGCACGATGTTGGCGAACGCCACCCCCCACAGCAGCGCGGGCAGCGCGGACCCGGCGAAGATGGCCCGGTCCCAGCCGGCCCGCCAGCGCGGGCTGTCCACCTTGCTGCGGAACTCGAAGCAGACGCCGCGCACGATCAGCGCGACCAGGATGAGCAGCAGGGCCAGGTAGAAGCCGCTGAACAGGGAGGCATACCAGAGCGGGAAGGCGGCGAACGTCGCGCCGCCCGCGGTCAGCAGCCAGACCTCGTTGCCGTCCCAGACCGGGCCGATCGCGTTGATCACGATCCGGCGCTCGGTGTCGTCCCTGCCGATGAACGGCAGCAGGATGCCGACGCCGAAGTCGAAGCCCTCCAGGACGAAGTACCCGGACCACAAGATCGCGATGAGGATGAACCAGAAGGTCGCGAGGTTCATGACGGTTTCTCCTAGTACTGGAAGACGGGCAGCGGCTCGGCGGCGCCGGGTTGCCCGGCCTCCGGCGGCGCGCCCTCCTTGACGTGCCGGACGACCAGCCAGCCGGCGATGGCGGCCAGGCCCGCGTAGAGCAGGGTGAAGACGGTCAGCGAGATGATCACCGACGAGGCGGTCACCCCCTTCGACACGCTCTGCGCGGTGGTGAGCAGGCCGAACACCGTCCACGGCTGGCGGCCCATCTCGGTGAAGATCCAGCCCGTGGTGGTGGCCAGGTACGGCAGCGCCAGGCCCCACAGCGCGATCCGGTAGAACCAGCGGCTGCGCGGGATGCGCCGGCGCCTGGTCAGCCACAGCCCGAACGCGGCGAGCAGCGCGGCCAGCACGCCGAACCCGACCATGAGCCGGAACGACCAGTAGGTCACCGGGATGATCGGCTTGTACTGCCCGGGCCCGTACTTCTTCGCGTAGGCGGCCTCGACGTTGTTGATGCCCTGCACGGTGCCGTGCGGGTTCAGCGTGGCGATCAGCGAGAGCAGGTCGGGCACGCGGACGCTCCACAGCTCCTTGCTGCCGTTCAGCGAGCCGATGGTGAACAGCGAGAACGACGCCGAGTCCGAGGTGTTGTACAGCGCCTCGGCGGCGGCCATCTTCATCGGCTGCTGGGAGTCCATCAGCCGGGCCTGGATGTCGCCGGTGACCGCGGTCGCGATCCCGGCGGCGAGCGTCAGCGCCAGGCCGACCCGCATGGCCCGGCGGAACACGTCGAGTGAGGAC
>JASHTQ010000582.1 GCA_030040475.1 Streptosporangiaceae bacterium | reverse complement strand
CGCGGCATACTAGCATGGCCGCGGGATTCTCGGTCTCCGGACACGGAAGCGGATGGTTCATGGACGTGACGCTGTGCGTCCTGCTCTGGGCACACGAGGGGCACGAGGACGCGGCGAGAGACTACGAGGATCTGGTGCTGAGGCTGATTCCCGACCACGGCGGCCCGGGTGACCGCCGTTGCCGGCACCGCGCCGCGCTCCTCGGGCTGCGCCGCACCTGAAGATCAAATTCTTTATCCGGAACGGGCAGTGGTTGCTCCCATAAGCACGCTGCGTGGCCTCACCCGCCGGCCCTATCCCAGCCCGCAACGTCCTTACATCGTGGCGGTTATGACCGCTACGTCCTTACATCGTTGCGGCCGGCCTGGTAACCGAGTGACCGCTGGGGCTGCAGGGCTGACGGACGCGGCCGGGCCGGATAACCACGGCTCGTTCGGGCAAAAGTGGACGGGGGTGATTACGGGGGGATGTTGGGGTACGGCGGTCAGTGAGTAACATGGTGGTATTTCTGTCCAATTAGTAACAGAAGACACAGAAGCCGTCGCATGACAAAGTGGTAAAAGTGTGCCGACCGGTCTTTTGAAGGACACATGTGGCCGCTATGGTTTGGCTGGGCCGAACGGGGCAGCGCGGTTTGTTCGGACCTTCTTGACATTTCAACCCACTTGACTGCAGATTCACTGTGATCGCTGTGACCATAGTGCACGTGCAGCATGGTCAAGACAGGCCTGAGCGAGGGAGAGCAGATGGACCGACCTGCAGCGGTCGCGGGTGTTACGCCGCCTCCCGCGGCCAGGCTGGAGCCCGACGCGATCGGGGTAGCGCAGGACACGATCATCGGCATGGCCTCGTCGGCGCCTGCCGCGTCCGTCGGTCTTACGCTGGCCTTCCTGGCCGCGGGGACCGCCTACGGGAGCGGGCCGATCATCCTCATCACCGCGATCCCCATGCTGATCATCGCCAACGCTTACCGCCGGCTGAATCTGTGGAATGCCAACTGCGGCGCCTCTTTCGAGTGGGTCGGCCGCGCGATCAATCCGTACCTGGGCTTTCTTACCGGCTGGCTGATGATCGCGGCGTACATTATCGCCACGGTCAGCGGGGTGGAGGTGCTCGGGCCCTCGGTCCTCGCCGTGTTCGGCTCGAGTTCGACGAATACGGCCGGGAACATCGCCATCGCCACCGCGGTCGGCCTGGCCATGCTGGTGATCGCCGTGGTCGGCATCAAGCTCACCGCGCGCACCCAGGTGGGCATGGCGGTCGTCGAGTACGCGATCCTGGTCGGGCTGGCGATTGCCGGGCTGGTCTTCGTGGCCGGTCACCACGCCGGCACGGTGCCGTTCAGCAGCGGCTGGCTTTCCGTCGACGGCATCGGCGGGAAGGGCGACGCCTTCAGCGGCGGGTTCCTCATCGCGGTGTTCATGTTCACCGGCTGGGACGGCACGCTGTACGTCAACGAGGAGGTCAGGCACCGGCGCAGGAACCCTGGCCGGGCCGCCATCATCGCGGTCGCGCTGCTCGCGGTCATCTACACCCTGGCCACCGTGGGGCTGCAGGGAACGGTGTCGGCGAAGAACCTCGCGAACAACTCCTCCTCCGCGCTCGTCTACACGGCGCAGGCGATCGGCGGCAGCGGCTGGGCCAAGGCGATGGCGCTGGCGCTGGCGCTGTCGGTCATCGCCACCACCGGCACCGGCATCGTGCTGACCGCCCGGATCGTGTACGGGATGGCCAGCCACCGGGTGCTGCCGAGCTTCCTCGGCAACGTGTCCTACCGGTTCTCCACCCCGGTCGCGGCCAGCATCATCGTGGGCGTGCTGATCATCGCGCTGGCCTGGGTGTACCTGCTCGCCACCTCGGTGCAGAACGCGTTCACCGACATCGTGGACGTCACCGGGCTGCTGTTCGCCATCTTCTACATCCTGACCGCGCTTGCCACCATCGCCTACTACCGGCGGCGGCTGAGCCGGCCGGTGGACCTGGTGGTCCTGGGCATCCTGCCGCTCGGCGCGGCCGGGTTCCTCGGCTGGATCACCGAGTACTCGATCCAGATAGAGCCGTGGACGCAGCGGTGGTCGCTGATCGGCGTGGTCGCCGTCGGCATCGTGCTGATGCTGGTCGCGCGGCTGGTCCTCAAGTCGCCGTTCTTCCACATCGCCAGGGAGAGCGACAGCGCGGTCGCGCCGGCGCACCGGCGGTAGGGTGCTCGGCTGACCCGCCTCGCGGCCGGTCAGCCGCCGGCGATGTTCGCCAGGCTCTGCTGGATGGACTGGGTCAGCGGGTCGCCGTAGGGCAGCACCCGCTCGCAGCGGCTTAGGGTGTCGCGCAGCACCGCCGTCGCGTCTCCCACCCGGCCGACGGCGTAGTAGATGTAGGCCAGGTTCGTCATGCGGGTCAGCGTGTCCAGGTGCTCGGGGCCCAGGACGCGCTCGGAGTCCGCGCAGGTCTGCTCGGCAAGCTGCAGCGCCGAGGGCATCCGGCCGGCCTTGTGGTAGGCGGCGGCGAGGCTCGCGCTTGTCGCGATCGTGTCCGGGTGCGCGGGCCCGAGCATCCGCTCGCGGTCGGCGAGGACCCGCTTGTAGTGCGAGATCGCGTCCTTGACCTTGCCCTCGGCCAGGAAGGCCGCGGCCAGGTCGGCCCGGGTGGCCATGGTGGCCGCGTCCCTGCCACCCTGCAGGCGCTCGCGGTCGGCCAGGTTGCGCTCGAGCAGCCGGATCGCGCCCGCCGGGTCGCCCGCGGCAAGGCAGGCGGCGGCGAGCTGGTCCCTGACGTCGAGGGTGTCCGGATGCCCGGGGCCGCGGAACTGCTCGCTCTCGGCGACGGCGCGCTGCAGCACGGTCACCGCATCCGTGGCCTCGTCCGCCAGGACAAGGGCACGGGCCAGGCTGACCCGGGTGCCGATGATCGCGGGGTGGCCCGGCGCGAGCTCGCGGCCCCGCTCGGCAAGCACCCGCTGGTACCAGGTCACGGCGTCGCCCGCGTACCCGGCCGCCAGGTACGCGGCGGCCAGGTGCGAGGCCACCACGAGGGTGTCCGGGTGGCCGGGCACCAGCTTGTTGTCGCAGTGCACGGCGAGCTCGCGCCAGTGCTCGACGGCCGGGCCGGCCATCCGCGCCTCGTCCAGGCTGCGCCCGGCGCGCATCAGCAGCGGGTGGCAGCCGTCGGCCCACAGCACGTCGGTGGCGGTGCCGTGCAGGCTGGCCGCGTTCGCGCGCAGGCAGGCCGCGGTCCACGGGTGCGACTCGTCGAGCGGCCACGCCTCGAGCAGCGCGGTGGCGGCCGTCCGCGCCGCCGTGTCCTGGAACGAGGCCGGCGCCGCGACCCTGATCGCCGCCTGCACCACCGAGTTCATCCCGATGATCGGCGGCGACTCGGACCGGTTGACGGTGATCAGGCCGGCCCGCTCGATGGCGAGCAGCGCGTCCCAGGCGGGCTTCGGGTCGACCGCCGAGGTGAACGGGGTCAGCGCCCCGCCCAGGTAGCTGAGCACGGCCGAGGTGCTCAGCACCGTGCCGGGGATCCCGTGGCCGTCGAGCAGGGCGATGAGAACGAGCATCCGGCGGACGGACTCGCCGCGCAGCAGCGACTCGGCCTGCCCGAGCGACAGCGTCCAGGTGACCGCGGCCGCCGAGGGCACCTCCCCCGCCGCGACCCCGATCTGCTGCCGCCTGCGGGCGAAGTAGTCCCGGTAGTCCCGGCAGGCCAGGGTCGAGTTCGCGACCACGGAGGCGGCCTGGGCGAGCGCCAGCGGCTCGCGGCCGAGGGCCTCGATGAGGTCGATGGCGCCCTGGCGCTGCGCGGGGTTCACGCTGAGCCGCTCGGTCAGGCAGTTCAGCGCCTCGCGGACGCTGAAGAAGCCGACCGGCGCCAGCTGGATGCCGCGCTGGAGGCCGGCCACGCCGGACTCCGAGCTGGTGACGAGCACCCTTCCCGCCTTGCCCTCCGGCCACAGGCCGTCAAGGTCGGCCGAGGGCGGCAGGTCGTCGAGCACGACAAGCCACGGCTGGCTGGTCGAGCCGAGCCAGCTGACGAAGCGCGCCGCGACCGATTCCGCGGTGCCTGTCGGCTCGATGCCGGTGGCCGCCACCGACGCCTGCACGTAGGCCGACAGCACGGCCGCGCGGCTGGTGGCGGTGATCCAGACGAGCGCGTCGACGGTGCCCGACCGCCACAGGGATTCGGCCAGGATGACGGCGATCTGGGTCTTGCCGCAGGCACCCAGCCAGTTCTGCGGGCCCTCGGCGAAGGCCGAACCCGGCACGAGCGCCACCGATGAACCTGGGACCAGGGCCTCCACGATGCCGCGGGCGGTATCGGGCCGGTCGGTGAAGCCGTCGGCGAGCGGGGGCACTTCGCCCACGCGGAATCGCCGCGGCGCCTGTCCGGTCGAGTCGCCCCCTGACGGCACCACTGCCCGTTAGCCCCATCTATTCATCTGTGTTGAAACCTTCCTCCGAATGATTACTCAATAACACGCGAAGGTTCAGGCACGGGAACTCTTGTTCATATCGGGATGTTCGTTCGACACGATCATTATGCACGTGCACTGCAGTCAGATGCACGTGCTAGTTCACCACCCAGATGGGCCATTTACGTGGGGTTTCGTGCCGATTACAAGGGGTCCGCTCGGCTGTGGGTGATGTGGCTGGGGTCGGCTTGGGTCCGATTTACCGGGGGTCGGCTTGCCGGGAGCCTGGCTTACTGGGGGTCGGCTACCGAGGCGAGCAGGGCGGCGCGGGCCTGGGCCACGGCGGCGAGCATGGCACCGCGCAGCACCGGCTCGTCGGGAACGCCGGTGGGGACCACGCGCGGGCGGGCGGGGCAGATGCCGGCCACGTCGGCCGCGACCCTGGCCGCGAGCGCGGTGCCGCCGGCCCGGCCCACCTCGCCGCCGAGGACCACCAGGCCCGGGTCGAGCACCACGCAGACCGAGGCGACGCCGACCGCGACCCGGCGCGCGAGCTCTTCGAGGAAGGCAGGGGAGGCTGCCACGGCGGCCCGGACAGCCTCGGCGGGGGTGGCGGCGGTGAAGCCGTAGTCGGCGGCCAGGGCGTGTACCGCGCTGCTGCCTGCCAGCACGTGGAAGCCGCCGCTCAGCGGATGCCTGATGTCGGCGGGCAGCGGGGCGCCGTGCACCGGCAGGTAGCCGATCTCCCCCGCCGCCCCCGCGGTGCCGCGGTGCAGCCGCCCGCCGAGGATCGTGGCCAGGCCGAGGCCGCCGCCGAGCCAGACAAGGACGAAGTCGTCGGCGCCGGTCGCGGCGCCGACGGCGCGTTCGGCCATCGCGGCCAGGTTCACGTCGTTCTCGATCACGACCGGCTTGTGCAGGACCCCGCGCAGCGCGGCCAGGGCGCCCTCGTGCCACGCGGGCAGGTTCACCGCGAGGCTCGGGTCGCCGGTCTGCGGGTCGACCACGCCGGGGCTGCCGATCACCAGCGCGCTGAGCCTGGACACCTCGACCCCGGCGCTCGCGCAGGCCTGCTCGATCGCGCCGCGGACCAGCTCCACCGGGTCGACGGCGCCGTTGGGATCCATGCTGGCCTCGGCCACCCGGCGGCCCGTGACGTCCGCCACCGCGGCGCTGACCAGGTCGAAATCCATGTAGAGCCCGGCCACGTAGGCGCTGGACGGGACGACCGAGTACAGCGCGGCGTTCGGGCCGCGGCCGCCGGCCTGCTCCCCCGCGATCGCGACAAGGCCGCGCTCCTCGAGCCTGGTCAGCATCTGCGACACGGTGACCTTGGAGACCCCGGTGTGCTCGCTGATCTGGGACCTGGTGAGCAGCTCACCGCCGAGGAGCAGGTCGAGCGCGGCCCGGTCGTTCAGCTCGCGCAGCAGGCTCGGCGTGCCGGGACGACTCCGCGTGTCCTGGTTGTGCTGCATCGCGTTCCCCCTGGTCCCCTTCTGTCACGTTCACTCACGCCGCCGGCTCGGCCTTGGTCTCGATCCGGCAACAGGGCCTATCTTATAGGAAAGTTTCCTGTTAGTTTCGCCCTACGGCTAGTCATAGTTTCAATGCCGAGTTCACCATCTGGAAGGAGTGCCAGCAGTGGGACTTAGAAAAACACCGGCCGCTCTGGTCGCGTTCGGTACCGCGGCTGCGCTCGCTATCGCGGGCTGCAGCTCAAGCGGCTCGTCGAGCAGCAGTGCGGCCGCGACATCGTCGTCGGTGCCTGCGCAGCTCACGGTGTGGCGGATGGGCGGTTCCGTCGCGTCCGAGGTCACCTGGATGAACGGCGTAGTCGCCCAGTTCCACAAGGACTTCCCGCAGTACGCCAAGACCAAGGTCAACGTCGTCTGGGTGCCGTGGACCAGCCGGACCACCGACTGGAACAACGCGCTGACCAGCGGCAAGAACGCCCCGGACATCACCGAACTGGGCAACACCGACACGCCGACCGAGGCGTCGCTCGGCGTGCTCGCCAACGTGACAAGCTACGTGAACTCGTGGTCGGGCAAGTCCGGCATCGTGGCCGGCATGCTCGCCAACGACACGCAGAACGGCAACGTCTACGCGGTCCCGTGGTTCGGCGGCGTGCGCGGCGTCTGGTACCGCACCGACCAGTTCAAGGCCGCGGGCATCACCAGCACGCCCACCACCTGGGCCGAGCTGGTCACCGACGCGCAGAAGCTGATGAAGAAGTTCCCCGGCACCTACGGCATCGACGCGATCACCGATGACACCAACGCGTTCGCCAGCTTCATCTGGGGCGCGGGCGGCCAGATCGCGACCGAGAGCAACGGCACCTGGACCGCGGACCTGACCTCCCCCGCCGACGAGGCCGCCATCAAGTGGTACGTCTCGCTGTACCGCACCTACCACCTGTCGCCGTCGAAGTACATCGGCCAGACCGAGCTCGGCAACACCGGCTCGACCTCGGGCGGCGCGAACACGGACTTCGGCCTCGGCAAGCTCGACCTGTACATCGACGGGCCTTGGGCCTCGGCCACCATGCCCGCCAACTCGGTGGACAAGGCCAACTGGGCCTCGTTCCCGATCCCGAGCGAGAACGGACCCGACCCGGCACCGGTCTTCGCCGGCGGCTCGGACCTGGGCATCTTCAAGACCAGTAAGTACCCGCAGGCCGACTGGGACCTGATCTCCGTGATGGACAACCTGCCGAACTCCACCTCGTTCGCCAACCTGCAGGGCTTCTTCCCGCCCTACAGCTCGCAGCTGACCAACGGCCCGTACAAGACCAAGCCGTTCCTGGCCGGCTTCGCGACGGCCGCCGCGAACAGCCAGATCGCGCCGCTGAACGCGAAGAACTGGCCCACCGCCGACACCGGCAAGTACTACATCATCCCCGACATGCTCAAGTCGCTGATGGACGGCGCGCCGTTCGCCTCCACGGTGGCGCAGGCCAACTCGCAGCTGCAGACGGTCCTGAACACCGGCACCGAGAGCTAGCGGGGCTAGTCTCCGCATGGTGAAGACGGTGCCGCGGGGGGTACGGGGGGGCGCGCTGCCCCCCCGTACCCGGAGTGGGTTTGGCAGGGGTCGTCCCCTCCGGGCTAGCACTTTCGTACGTTGGACCAGGCGTCACAGGGTGGCACCGTATCTGCTCTTGCTCCCGTCGCTGGCGCTGATCGCCGTCCTCGTGCTGTGGCCCGCGGTGCAGATCGGGGTCTTCTCGTTCCAGAACTACGGGCTGCCGCAGCTGGCGGGGGCGGAGCCGACGCAGTGGGTCGGCTTCGGCAACTACTCGCAGATCCTGCACGACCCGGAGTTCTGGCTCTCGCTGAAGCTGAGCGTGATCTCCGCTGCCGTCATGGTCCCGCTGACGCTCGCGGTCGGGACCCTCGTCGGCCTGCTGCTGAGCCGCCTGGGCCGAAGGATGGCCGCGTTCGTGTCCTCGGTGTCCGTCCTTGCCTGGGCCACGCCCGCGGTGTCGGCGAGCGTGATCTTCGTCTGGCTCGCCACCCCGGACGGCGGGATCGTCGACTGGCTCCTCAGCAAGCTGCCGCACTGGCTCGGCGGCGGCGCGCAGTGGGCGGGCTTTTCCTGGACGAACGCCGCGCTGCCCGCCTACGCGCTCATCACCGTGCTCGTGGTCTGGACGAGCTTCCCGTTCATCGCGATCAGCGTGCTCGCCGGGCTGCGGACGATACCGGCCGAATTGCACGACTCAGCCCGGGTGGACGGCGCGGGCAGCTGGCGGATCTTCTGGAAGGTCACCTACCCGCTGCTTCGGCCGATCTTCCAGGTGCTGTTCCTGCTCTCGGTCATCTGGGACTTCGGCGTGTTCACCCAGGTGTTCATCGTCATCGGGGAACTCGGCCAGCGCGACGAGTACAACCTGGGCATCTACGAGTACGCCACCGCGTTCCAGCTGCCGCCTGCCTACGGCCTGGCCTCGGCGCTCGCCTTCATCCTCACGATCATCCTGCTCGTCATCACGGTCGGCTACGTCCGGGCATCGGTCAAAGAAGGAGCGCTGCTATGACGATCCTCGCGCGGCCTTCGGGGCGGCCGCCGGCGTTGCGGCGCCGCCGGTACTGGACCCGGCGGACCCGGCGGGCCGGGCTCAACCTGCTCGGGCTGCTGGTCGCGCTGGTCACCCTGTTCCCGATCTTCTGGATGGTGTCCACGGCGTTCAAGCCGGCCACCGAGTGGTACTCGCTGACCCCGCAGCCGCTCCCCGCGCACCCGACGCTGGCCAACTTCCGCGCGGTGATCGACGGCAGCGTGATCGGGCTGCCGTACTGGAACTTCCTGAAGAACAGCCTGTTCGTGACCCTCGTATCGGTCCTCGCGTCGTCGTTTATCGCGCTGCTCGCAGCCATCGCGGTGGCGAGGTTCAGGTTCCGGCTCCGCACCACCTACCTGGTCATGCTGCTGGTCGTGCAGATGCTGCCGCAGCAGGCGCTGGTGATCGCGCTGTTCATCGACTTCCGGTCGTGGAACCTGCTGGACAGCCTGGTCGGGCTGATCCTGGTCTATACCGCGTTCGCGCTGCCCGTCACGATCTGGATGCTGCGGAACTTCGTGGCGGCCGTGCCGCGCGAGATGGAGGAGGCCGCGGCGATCGACGGCGCCGGGCCGGTGCGGGTGTTCTGGCGGATCCTGCTGCCGCTGGTGGCGCCGGGGCTGGTGGCGACCAGCGTGTTCGCGTTCGTCTTCGCCTACAACGAGTTCATCTTCGCGCTGACGTTCCTCGGCACCGACACGGCGAAGTTCACGCTGCCGATCTACGTCCAGTACTTCTACGGCAGGAACGGGGCCGACTGGGGAGCGATCATGGCCGCTTCCACGCTGTTCACGATCCCGGTCATGGCGTTCTTCCTCGTCGTCCAGCGCCGGCTGGCAGCGGGCCTGGTGGCCGGGGCGGTGAAGGGGTGAGCGCGGGCGCGGACCCCGGCCTGCTCCGGCTGGCCGACGCGATCCTCATCCCGCCGTTTCCCGGGCTATCGGCCCCGGACTGGGTTCTGCGGGCACTCGGGCGCGGCCTCGGCGGCGTCACGCTGTTCGGGCAGAACATCTCCGACCCCGAGCAGGTCCGTTCGCTGACCGCCGCGCTGCGCGGTACGTCGACGGGCGACCCGGTGATCGCGATCGACGAGGAAGGCGGCGACGTGACCCGGGTCGCGTTCTCCTCGGGCTGCCCGTATCCGGGAAACGCCGCGCTCGGCGTCGTGGACGAGGTGTCGCTGACCGAGGCGGTGTACCGGGCGATGGGCGCCGAACTGGCCGCGCTCGGGGTCAACGTCAACCTCGCGCCCTGCGCCGACGTGCTCGACGTGGCGGATAGCCCGGCCGTCGGCACCCGTTCGTTCGGCCCGGACACGGACCTGGTGTCGCGGCACACCGCCGCCGCGGTGACCGGCCTGCAGGCGGCCGGGGTGGCCGCCTGCGCCAAGCACTTCCCCGGGCACGGCAGGACGCGAACCGACACGCACGACGCCATCGCCACCATCGAGGGCAGCCTGGACGACCTTCGGCGGCGCGACCTGCCCCCGTTCACGGCCGCGATCCGGGCCGGAACCGTCGCCATCATGCCGAGTCACCTGCGGGTACCCGAACTCACCGGTGACCTGCCCGCCTCGGTGTCGGGCGCCGCGATCACCGGCCTGCTGCGCGGCGAACTCGGGTTCACCGGGGTGATCATCTCCGACGCGCTTGAGATGCGGGCGCTGCGGGACACGTTCGGCATCCCCCGGGCGGCGGCACTGGCCGTGGCGGCCGGCACCGACCTGCTGTGCCTGGGCCGGGACGGCGATGAGGAGGACTACCTGGCCGTCCGCGAAGCCCTGGTCTCGGCCGTCCGCGACGGCACGGTCCCGGGCGGGCGGCTGGAAGAGGCCGCCGACCGGGTCGCGCGCCTGCGCGGGGGCCTGGCGCGCGCCCGGCCGGTCCCGTCGGCCGGACGCGACGCGGCGGAC
>JASHTQ010000581.1 GCA_030040475.1 Streptosporangiaceae bacterium | reverse complement strand
CACCGAGACTTGGTGAAATGGGATCGCTAGGGTGGCATCGGCCGGAAGTGCGGCCGTACTCGTGCCGCACGCGAGGCACAGCAAAGCCGTAGCGGCCAGTCTGGCTCCGCACTTACGGCATCTCTCGAACATAGGAACAGTCTATTCGGATGAGCGGCCGAGATGGCTTTCCGACGCGCCTAGGACGACAGGTATCTCGCACTGGGTTTCGCCTGCGTGCCACCGGCCCCGATCCGCCCGCGGACCGAGACGGCGATTACAGGTTCACCACGCCTTCGATGGTCAGCCGGTGGGCAGGGTGGGTGTCTGCAGAGTTGGCGTGGTCCTCTATAGGGAAGGGAGTGACCGTAAGGTCCGACCGGTCATCCTGATGAGCTGCGGGTGTCATTCTCTTCGTGGACCGTGTTGCGCACGTACCGTAACCGTCGAGCAGGATGAGACCGGCTGGTGGTCCGCTCACGCGTCCTTGCCGGTGGCGGCGCCAATGGCGAGGGACAGACACCGGAAGAGGCCGTCGCTGACCTGCGCGAGGCCCTAGACGGCTGGTTCGCGGAGTTCGGGGTTCCGGACGAGCTGGCGATCACCGTCCGCGACGTCGCCTGATGCCGCCGGTCCCCGCGGTGCGGGGCAGCCAGGTGGTGAGCGCGCTGGAGAAGGCGGGATTCGCCGTCGGCAGGATCAACGGCAGTCACCACATCATGCGCCACCCTGACGGCAGGCGGACCACCGTTCCGGTTCACTCCGACCGCGACATCCGCCCCGGCACGCTGAGGAACATCCTCAAAGATACAGGCCTCACCGTTGATGAATTCCGGGCCCTGCTGTAGCGGGAGCCGCGCTGCTGGCCGATGGCGAGACCGGACGGTAGACCGGCACCCCCGACGAGCCTGCCCGAGGCGATCACAGGTCGATCGTCGCTTCGACGGTCAACTGGCGGGCGGGCCGGGCGTGTGCAGGGTTGGCGTGGTCCCTTCTAGCGGGGCGCGTGTGCCACAGGCCCCATCTAGCGGGGCGCGTGCGTCACGAGCCCCGAACGCGAGGCGCCGGGGGCCGCGCGATCTTGGGGCTTGATTGATTCTTGACCTCTCGTTTCCCATTTGGCCAGATAATGTGCGCTCTTGTGTCACCCCGTTATGCCAGCTTTTGCTCCTGGGCGCGCGGGCGCGTCCGGGATCATGCCAACGATGCCGCGGGACCTGATGCCAGCACGGTTCCGGGCTGACTCAGCCTTAGAGCAGGAGGGCGAGATGGGCGAGGGCCCAGCTTTCCGCGCCAGACGCAGGCGTGTGCGGTACTACACGGCTATCGCCGGCGCGACAGTCCTGGCCGCCGGTGCCGCAGTCGGGGCCACGGTTGCCACGGCGAGCGCGGCGCCGAGGACCATCGACGGGGTGACGGTCCCGGCTACCAGCCCGGCGAGCAGCTGGACCTACGTGGCCCCGAGCGCCACGCCGATCAAGCACCTCGTGGTGATCTTCGACGAGAACGAGTCGTTCGACCACTACTTCGGCACCTACCCGTACGCGGCGAACACCGACGGCAGCCCGTTCACGGCCAAGAAGGGCACGCCGGACGTGAACGGCCTGTACACCAAGATCACCTCGAGCGGCCCGGTCGGCCCGCTGCTGACCGACAACCCGAACGAGTACAACCCGCAGCGGCTGACCCGCGCCGAGGCGCTCACCTGCGACCAGAACCACTCCTACCTGCCCGAGCAGGAGGCCGCCGACGGCGGCAAGGAGGACAAGTACGTCCAGTACACCGAGAGCGCCTCGAACTGCGCCGCGGGCACGACCGAGTTCTTCCAGCCCGGCCTGGTGATGGACTACTACGACGGCAACACGGTCACCGCGCTGTGGAACTACGCGCAGAACTACTCGATGAGCGACAACGACTACGACCCCGACTTCGGGCCGTCCTCGCCGGGCGCGATCAACCTGATCTCCGGCTTCGACGGCGGCGGTTACGCGGTCAGCTCGACCGCCGCGGACCCGACGACGGCGGCGCACGTCGCGGACAGTTCGGTCGGCTACGTCGGCGGGAACACCGCAAACCTCGGCACGATCTACGGCGACATCGACCCGGCCTACGACGAGTGCTCGGACACCAACCACACCTCCACCAACCCGGTGGGCGTGCTGACCGGCAAGAACATCGGCAACCTGCTGGACGCCGCGAACGTCTCCTGGGGCTGGTTCCAGGGCGGGTTCGCGCCGACCGGGACCAACTCCGACGGCGCGGTCTGCGGCTCGGAGCACGAGAACATCGGCGGCGCCGAGGTCACCGACTACGTTCCGCATCACGACCCGTTCCAGTTCTACGCGTCCACCGCCAACCCGGCGCACCTGCCGCCGACGTCCGAGGCGGCGATCGGGCACACCGACCAGGCCAATCACCAGTACGACATCTCCGACTTCTACGAGACGCTCAAGGACGGGAACATGCCCGCGGTGAGCTTCCTGAAGCCGCCGGCGTACGAGAACGCCCACCCGGGCAACTCCGACCCGCTGGACGAGCAGACGTTCCTGGTGAACACGATCAACCAGATCGAGCAGTCCAGGTATTGGGCCTCGACCGCGATCATCATCACCTACGACGACTCCGACGGGTGGTATGACCACGTGGCCGGGCCGGTCGTCAACGGCTCGAACACCGCGGAGGACTCCTCGATCTGCGACACGACGCCGACCACGCTGGGCAGCTACTCCTACCGCTGCGGCCTTGGCCCGCGGCTGCCGCTGATCGTGATCTCCCCCTGGACCAGGGACAACTACGTCAGCAGCAACCTGACCGACACCGCCTCGATCCTCAAGTTCATCGAGGACAACTGGCTGCACGGGCAGCGGATCGGGAACGGCTCCTACGACGCGTCCGCGGGCAGCCTGGACGCGCCGGGCGGCGTGCTCGACTTCAACGTCCTGATCCCGCACTACCAGCCGGTCATCTTGAACCCGACCACCGGCGAGGTGGTGAACACCGGCGACGTCTCGTAGCCGACGATGTGGCGCAGACGGCCGCGGCCGGTCCCGGTCGCGGCCGTCTGCCGTCCGGGACGAAGCGACGTGACTTGAGGGTGCACCACCGCCCGTTCGGGATAATGATCTTGATCTTGATTTTGTCTTGTCCGCAGCCGGGTCCGTAGCATGAAGCCATGACCGCTCTGCCCACCACCGCGCCAACCACCGAGCAGGTTTCCCGCGCGCTTGACGGCGTGCAGGATCCGGAGATCCACCGGCCGATCACCGAGCTCGGCATGGTCAAGGACATCACGGTCGCCGCGGACGGCGCGGTTCGCGTGCAGGTGTGGCTTACCGTCGCCGGGTGCCCGCTGCGGGACACGATCACCCGCGAGGTCACCGCGGCGGTCGGCAAGGTCGCCGGGGTTTCCTCGGTCCGCGTCGAGCTCGACGTGATGAGCGAGGAGCAGCGGCGCGCACTGCAGACCCAGCTGCGCGGCGGGCGGCCCGAGCCGCACATCCCGTTCGCCCAGCCGTCCTCGCTGACCCGCGTCTACGCGGTGGCCAGCGGCAAGGGCGGGGTGGGCAAGTCGTCGGTCACCGTCAACCTGGCCGCCGCGCTCGCCGCCGGCGGGCACAAGGTCGGCGTGCTCGACGCGGACATCTACGGGCATTC
>JASHTQ010000580.1 GCA_030040475.1 Streptosporangiaceae bacterium | reverse complement strand
CCCATCAGGCCGGGGATCTCGGCGGAGTCGTAGTTCACCAGGCCGCGGGCGATGACGGTGCCGTTCTCGTCGCAGAGGTTCACCGGGTCGCCGGCGTCGAACACGCCGTCGACGCCGGTGATGCCGGCCGGCAGCAGGCTGGCGCGGCGGGTCAGCACGGCCGCCACCGCGCCAGGGTCCAGGCGCAGGTCGCCGCGCGCCACCGCGGCGTGCCGCAGCCACAGCAGCCTGGTCGCGGGCCGGCGGCCGCGGGCCGCGGCGAAGTAGGTGCCGACCGGCGCGCCTGCCAGCGCGGCCGCGGCGCTCGCCGTTTCTGTGACCACGGCGGGGATGCCGGCCGACGAGGCGATCAGCGCCGCCTCCACCTTGGTCGCCATGCCGCCGATGCCGTGCCCTTGACCTTGGCTCCCCAGGCCGCCCAGGCCGCCCTGGCCTGCCTTGATGCCGCGGCCCAGCTTGACGTCGGCCAGGTCGGCCGGGTCGTTGATCGTCTCGATGCGGCGGGCGGCGCCGCGGCGCGGGTCGCCGTCGTACAGGCCGTCGACGTCGGAGAGCAGGATGAGCGCGGCGGCGCGGGTGACGTGCGCGACCAGCGCGGCGAGCCGGTCGTTGTCGCCGAACCTGATCTCGTCGGTGGCGACCGTGTCGTTCTCGTTGACGACGGGAAGCACGCCGAGCTCGAGCAGCCGGTCCAGGGTGCGCTGGGCGTTGCGGTAGTGGGTCCTGCGCATCAGGTCGTCGGCGGACAGCAGCACCTGGCCGGTGCGGATGTCGTGCGCGGTGAACGCGGCGGCGTACCTGGCGATGAGCAGGCCCTGGCCGATGCTGGCCGCGGCCTGCTGGGTGGCCAGGTCGCTCGGGCGGCGGGTCAGCCCGAGCGGGGCCAGGCCGGACGCGATCGCGCCCGAGGAGACGAGCACGAGCTGGGTCCCGGCCCGGTGCCTGGCGGCCAGCGTGGCGGCGAGCGCGGCGATGGCCTCGCGGGCGATCTCGCCGTCCGGCGTGGTCAGGGAGGAGGAACCGACCTTGACCACGACCCGCGCGGCCCCGGCGATGTCCGGGCGCTGGCTCGTGGCCCGCGCTCCTGCGGCGGTCACGTCGCTCACGTCGCTCACGTTGCTCACGTCGGTCACTTCAGTCACTGGGGTAGCCTGGGGTCGCTGCCGCGGGGACCGCGCCTGACGCTCCTGGGTCCCCGGGGTCCCTTGGCGCCGCTGCTCATCGGGACCGTGGGGTCCCAGTCGAAGACCACGGCATCGTCCGGGTCGCCGATCAGCACCTCGGCGCCCGGCTCGGCGCCGGCCTGGGCGAGCGCGTCCTCCACGCCCAGCCGGGCCAGCCGGTCGGCCAGGTAGCCGACCGCCTCGTCGTTGCCGAAGTCGGTCTGCAGCACCCAGCGGCGCGGCTTGTCGCCCACGATCAGGAAGCTGTCCTCGCCGGTCCTGACGACCTCGAAGCCGGGCTCGTCGGCCGCGTGCACCCGGACCCTGACCCTGGGCCGCTCGGCGGGCTCCTCGGCCGGGCGCGCGGCCCGATCCGCGGCGACAAGCGCGGCCATCGCGAAGCCGAGCTGGCGCATGCCCTCGCCGGTGGCGGCGGAGATCTCGAAGACCTGGTAGCCGCGGGCCGCCAGGCCGGTCCTTGCCCGGTCGGCCCGCTCGCGGGCGGCGGGCACGTCGATCTTGTTCAGCGCGACGAGGCGCGGCCTTCCCGCGAGCTCGGCGCCGGTCACCTCGCCGTAGGCGGACAGCTCGTGCTCGATCGCGGCCAGGTCCCGCTCCGGGCTGCGGCCCGGTTCCTCGGTGGCGCAGTCGATCACGTGGACCAGGGTGGAGCAGCGCTCGACGTGCCGCAGGAAGTCGTGGCCGAGGCCCTTGCCCTGGCTGGCGCCCGGGATCAGCCCGGGCACGTCGGCCACCACGAACTGGGTGTCGCCGGCCTCCACCACGCCGAGGTTCGGGATCAGCGTGGTGAACGGGTAGTTGGCGATCTTCGGCCGGGCCGCGGACATGGCCGCGATGATCGAGGACTTGCCCGCGTTGGGGAAGCCGATCAGGCCCACGTCGGCGATCGTCTTCAGCTCGAGGACCAGGTCACGCCGCTCCCCCGGCTCGCCCTTGAGGGCGAACCCCGGGGCCTTGCGCCGCGGCGAGGCCAGCGCCGCGTTGCCGAGCCCGCCCCGGCCGCCCGCGGCGGCCACGTAGCTGGCGCCGTTGCCGACCAGGTCGGCGAGCACCTCGCCGTCGTCGGTCGTCACCACGGTCCCGTTCGGCACCTTGATGACCAGGTCCGCGCCGTCGGCGCCGGTGCGGTTCGAGCCCTCCCCCTGCCTGCCGTTCCCGGCCCGGCGTACCGGGCGGCGGTGGAAGTCGAGCAGGGTCGCGCTGGACGGATCCACCTGGAGGATCACGTCGCCGCCGCGGCCGCCGTTGCCGCCGTCGGGGCCGCCGAGCGGCTTGAACTTCTCCCGGTGGATGGAGGCGCAGCCGTTCCCGCCGTTGCCCGCCTGCACGTGCAGCGTGGCCCGGTCGGCGAACTCCGCCACGATGTTCCTCTCTCCGCTTGGTCGATGAGCCGTTGATGGTCGTTGACAGGAAAGAAGGCGGGTCCGGTGGCCCGGCCCGCCTTCTGGTCGCTTGGTTGCCTGCGGCGGGCTACGCCGACGGCTCGCCAGTGGTCTGCGCTGCGGTCTGCGCTGCGGTCTGCGCTGGCACCACGCTCACGGCCCGGCGGCCGCGGAACGTGCCGAACGCCACCGTCCCCTCCACCAGCGCGAACAGCGTGTCGTCGCCGCCGCGGCCGACGCCGTCGCCGGGGTGGAAGTGGGTGCCGTGCTGGCGCACGAGGATCTCCCCCGCGTTCACAAGCTGGC
>JASHTQ010000579.1 GCA_030040475.1 Streptosporangiaceae bacterium | reverse complement strand
CGACGTACGTCACGCCGTACCCGCCCGGGTACCCCGTGCTCGTGCCCGGCCAGCTGTTCAGCCCGCAGATCCTGGCGTTCATGCGCAGCCTGGGCACGCCCGAGGTGCACGGCTACCGGCCCGACCTCGGTTACCGCGTCTACGTGGACAAGGCGCTCGAGATCGCCGCGACGACACGGCCGCCCCAGCCGCCAGATTAATCTGTGGAAGGACCACGGCACGCGTGGCTAGGCTGCCGGCTTATGGGCGAACCTGTCACGCCGCCGCGCGTGCGCACCGTGGAAGAGGTCTACGGTTATGGCGCGGCCTTCGCCGAGTGGGACGCGTTCGACGCGGCCCTCGACCAGAGCCTGCGGCCGCGCGGCTTCGACATGATGATGGACCTCGTCGCCGAGCTCGGCCTGCCCCCGGGTTCGATGGCCCTGGACGTGGGCGCCCGCGAGGGTCACTACTGCATCGAGTTGTCCCGCCGGTTCGGCTTCTCGGTGCACGGCGTGGAGCCGGTCCGCCGCCACCTGGACAACGCGGCCCGCGCCCTGCAGGCCCTCGCGGCCGCCGAGCCCGAGGTCGCGGCGCGCATCCGGATAGGCGAGGGGATCGCGGAACGGATCGCCGAGCCCGACGTCAGCGTGGACCTGATCTGGTGCCGGGACGTCCTGGTCCACGTGCAGGACCTGGAGTCGGCCTTCGGCGAGTTCCGCCGGGTGCTGCGGCCAGGCGGGCATGCGGTGATCTACCAGATGACGGCCACGGACTGGCTGACACCGGCCGAGGCGGCCCGGATGTGGCCGCCGGCCGGCGTGCATGCCTCAAGTACCGAGCCGCGACGCTTCGAGGCCGCGATCACCGCCGCCGGGCTGGCCATCGCGCAGCGCATCGAGCTGCACGGGGAATGGCGGGAGTGGTCCGAGGAGGAGGGGGACCGGCGCAGCTCCCGGCAGCTGCTGCACGTGTCGCGGCTGCTGCGCAACCGGACGGGCTTCGAGGAGCGGTTCGGCACCGACGCGTATGAGGCCATGCTCACCGACAACCTGTGGGGTGTCTATCAGATGATCGGCAAGCTCGACCCGCGCGTCTACGTCCTGACCCGTTGAGCCGCCGCCGGTTGCGGGCAGGCTTCGACCTGACCGGCATCGCCGTTGCGGCCGTCAACTCCCTGCACTGGATCGAGGCGCAGACCTTGTTCGAGGAAGTGGCGGCCCTTCGCTACCCGTTCGGCATCGTCTACAGCGCCGAGGACTACCTGACCATCCTGGCCACTCAGTCGGGAACGCGCGCGCTCGGCGAGGCCCGCAGCGCGGAGTTCCTGCGCCTGGTGCGTGACCGGCTCCGGTCGCTGGGCACCGCACAGCTGGCCGCCGCCTTCGTCGGCCTGCTGACCATCGGCCGCAGGACGACGAGTTGTCAAAACAATCCTTTCGAGGGTAGTATTTCGAAACATGACTTCCGAACCTGTTGACCGGGCCGCGGCGGAGGAGGGCTCGCGGAGGACCGCCGAGCGCCCGGCGGCGGTACCCGGGACGCGGGATGAGCACGGGCGGCTGAAGCTGACCAACCCGAAGGCCATCCGGGCACTGGCGCATCCGCTGCGGTGGGCGCTGCTCGAGGCCCTCGGCCAGGCCGGGACCCTGACCGCGACGCAGGCCAGCGAGATGCTCGGCGAGTCCCCCGCGAATTGCGCGTTCCACCTGCGGACGCTGGCGAAGTACGGCTTCATCGAGGAGGCAGGCGGCGGGCGCGGCCGGGAGCGTCCGTGGCGCCAGGTCTTCGACGGCATGAGCTGGCGGACCTCGAGCGACGACCCGCAGACCACGCTGGCGGCCCAGGCCCTGGACCAGGTCTGGCTGGACCGGTCGCTGGCCCGGGCGCGGCGCAGCATAACGTCGATGGCTTCCTGGCCGAAGAGCCTGGACGATGCGCTGGGCGGATCCACGAGCAGGAACTACCTGACGCCGCGGGAAGCGAAGGATATCTACGCGGAACTGCAGGAGACCGTCCAGCGTCTGCTGGTCTGCGATCGCTTCACCGAGCGCAAGGATCCCGCGCTCCGCCCGCCGGATGCCCTGCCGTTTGAGTTCGTGCTGCTCGGCTACCCGGTTCTCGACCTGCCCCCGATTCCGGCGGCAGACGACTACGACGATTTCCCGAATGACGGAGTCGGCTAAGAGAAGGCCCGGCCGGGCCCGCAACCGGTTACGGCCAGAGCCCGCAAGCGGCCGTGAGGGGCACGCGGCCGCGATGATCCACCATGCCTCCGCGATTTTCAAGACATGTCCATCCAACGGCACGAGGAGCCGCCATCATGCATCCCGAGATAGCGAAGACCCTGGTCGCGCAGCGTCACGACGAACTGGCGCACACCGCGGAGAGCAGCCAGGGCGCCAGGAGCCCGAAAGGATCCAGCTGGTTCGGCCGCCACATCCCGCGCTGGCACGTCAGCTGGTCCCGCACGGTGCTGTCCCCGGCCGGGGCAACAGGTGCTGTCGGCAGCGGCAGGCGCGGCACCGCCGCCAAGCGCGGATCATCCCTGGTCATCATCATCTCGGCCCACCGCTCGGCCTGAGCCGACCCCTACCGGGGCCAGCGGAGCGGGGCTGACCGCCGATTCGAGAACGGCGGCCCGCGGGCGC
>JASHTQ010000578.1 GCA_030040475.1 Streptosporangiaceae bacterium | reverse complement strand
CCGGGGTCCGGGCTCGGGCTCGCGATCGTCACCGAGGTCGCCGCCGCGCACGAGGGCACCGCGGCGGCCGAGCCCAACTACCCGCATGGCCTGCGCGTCACGCTCAGCCTCCCGGGCGTCCCGGTCGTCCTGGCTGCCCCGGGCGTCCCGGGCGTCCCGGGCGTCCCGGGCGTCCCGGGCGTCCCGGGCGTCCCGGTCGTCCCGGGCGTCCCGGGCGGCGATTCGGGCCTAGCCGACGACGATGGCCATTACCTCGCATCGATGTCGAAAGTCCCCCAATCCTGACAACCGACGAGCGCCGCGGCGCGTCCTACTGACCAGTAGGGGTCCGTGAGCGTTGCGGTCCCCCGGCGGTAGGAGGGGGAGCGACATGACTACCGTCCTTCGCACCGCGCGGCTCAGCGCGGCCGAGTCGTTCTGGTACCTGGCCGGCTGCGTCGGGCTCGGGCTGATGTACCTCGCCAAGGTGCCGGTCAAGAAGGCACTCGCCGAGGCGGGCCTGGCGCAGATGACCGGCGCCGAGCGGTTCTGGTATCGGGTGCAGTGCGTCGCGCTCGGCGTGGGCTACCTGGCCAAGATCCCGGTCAAGAAGGCGCTGAGCGAGATCGGGCCGGTGCACGGCGGCGACACGCGCGCGCGGCGGGCCCGGTCCGGCGACGGCGTCGTCGCCCAGCTGCCGGGCGGCCCCCGGTCACTGGATCACCGCCAGCCGCAGGTCTCGCACGCGCCCGGACGCCACGCGCGGCACGGGGACGGCGCCAGGTAGCCCTGCGCGTCCCCGGCCAACGGGTAGTCGGTGTGGCACCGCATACCTAAAGCGGTCGTGGGTGTGGCACCGCATACCTTGAAATCCAGGCGGGCGCTAGGTCCCGGCGCGGTCGTCTAGGCGGAAACCGACCTTGAGGGTTACCTGGTAGTGGGCGATGTCGCCGTTCTCGATGTGGCCCCGGATGTCGGTGACCTCGAACCAGTCGAGGTTGTGCAGGGTCTGCGAGGCGCGGCCGATCGCCGTCTTGACGGCGTCGTCGATGCCGGCGGCGGAGGAGCCGACGATCTCGCTGACTGAGTACACGTGGTCTGCCATCGATGATCCCTTCGTCTTCCTGACCCTTGCTGAAATCCTGGGTCGAGCATGTCACACCGCGTCGGGGGCGGTCGCCGCGGCGTCCGGCGGTCTCCTCGGCACCACGGGCGCGGTGACGACCGGGTCGCCCGGCCGGCCGAGCGTCCAGGGACGACCGGCGATGACGGCCACCGGGTCGTCGCGGTCGGGCCTGGCCGGCACCACCCACGCGGAGACGAGCTCGCCCTTCTTCGGCACCGGCAGGCCGAGCGTCGCGGCGACGAGCGGGTCGCTGTCCTGGTGCCCGAGCACCAGGATGCCCTCGGGCTGGAGCGCGGTGCGCGCCCCGCCGTTGCCGCGGGCCCTCTTCATCGGATCGTCCTGCTGGGCGACGGTGGCGAGCTCGGCACGCCTGATGATGCGCCGCTGGACCAGGCGGAACAGCTCGTTCGTCCGCGCCTGGCCGTGCTGGTCGCCGGCCGGCGCGCGGGCGTCGAAGATCCGGTCCCTGACGTCGGGCCTCAGGTGCAGGAAGAGGTTCTGCGCCAGCCGCCTGTGGTGCGGCCACAGGGCGCGTATCCGCTGGTGGCTGCCGGCTCGCAGCTGGCGTTTGGCGTCGCGGTTCGGGCCGCCGCGCAGCAGCGGTTCCTGCACCCGAAGCAGCCCCGCCCGCCAGCTGCTGCGCAGGTCGTCTGCGGTGATGAGCAGGCAGATCTGGCCGATCGCCTCCGGCGGGAGCTCCCAGCCGCCGTAGGTCATCGAGTACTTGCAGTCGACATCGACGCCGCCGATCCGGTAATCGGTCACGGTGCCGTCCGCGAAGCCGAACCGCCGGTGCAGGTTGATCTCGACGAGCGTGCCGACGTGGGTTTTCTCCGTCTTGTTCAGCTGGTCATAGTGCCAGCGCCCGGTGTGCTGGCCGTCGTAGACCTGGTCGAGCGTGTCGCGCAGCACGGCGGCGACCCGGTCCCCGGTGGGGTCGAGCAGGTGCAGCTCGGTCTCCACCGCGTCGAGCTCGGCGTCGCCGCTGTCACCGAAGGGCAGCGGCAGTTGCTCCATCCTGGCCTGCGGTTCCTTGGCTGTGGTTCTCCGGGTGCGGTTCTCGGGCTGTGATTCCTGTGCTGCGGTTCCTGTGCCGATTCCTTGGCTGTGATTCCTGCGCCGCGGCTCCTAGACCGCGCGGAGCAGGCGCTGAGACTCGGCGGCCTGCTGCCGGCGCGCCGTCAGCAGCGCGGCCCGGATGCTCTCCCCGACGGCCCTGGCCACCGGCGGCGGGAAGGCGTTGCCGATCTGGCGGTACGCCGCCGTCTTGCGGCCGGAGATGCGCCAGCTGGCAGGGAAGCCCTGCAGCGCCGCCGCCATCGGCAGCGTCAGCCGCGGCAGGTGGTGCACGGGATCTGTTCGCCGTGGCGGCGCGTCGGCCAGGCCCTTGCCGTCGACGTGCAGCTTGAGCCACTCGTTCCTGGCCCGGGTCGGGCCGAGATCCGGGCCGCCGTGCTTGCGCGAGCCGCCGACCAGCGTCGGGCCGATGCCGTTGGCCTGGCCGACCCACCGCGCCGCGCCCGGCCAGCCGTCCGCCGCCATGTAGTCCTTCAGCGCCTCGCCGACGGTCGGCGGCGTCTTGACCGCGTGCGGCCACTCGAAGTACCTGTACGCCTCGGGGCGCATCGCCACCAGGATGAACCGCGGCCGCAGCTGCGGCACGCCGAAGTTGCAGGCGTTGAGCACCTGCCAGTCGGTCTCGTAGCCGAGGTCGTGCAGCCGCCGCAGGACCTGCTCGCGGTAGCCGGCGAACCGGGCCGTGGACAGGCCGCGGACGTTTTCCAGCATGACGGCGGTCGGCCCGCACTCCTCGACCAGGCGGAGCGCCGGGGGAAAGAGGTCACGCTCGTCGTCGGCGCCGAGTTGCTTGCCCGCTATCGAGAACGGCGGGCAGGGCGGGCCGCCCGCGAGCAGGTCGACGCCCTTGAATTCGGTGCCGTCGAACTCGTGGATGTCGCCCTCGACGACGTTCCACGCCGGACGGTTCCCGCGCAGCGTCTGGCAGGCGTCCGGGTCGATCTCCAGGACCGCGACGGGCGCGAAGCCTGCCTGCTCCAGGCCCAGCGACTGGCCGCCGGCGCCGGCGCAGATCTCCAGGCAGGTCAGCTCGGTCTTCGCAGCCGCCGGGCTTTCTGGATCGAACCTTGATTCGATGCTGAGCACGTTATCTGGGGAAACATCGGCGGTATGAGCATCTGTGGTATCCCCGGGCATCCGCACGAGGAGACTCTACCGGTAACCATGATCAACTTCCAGGAAGCGCGATCGCACAGTCGTTCGATCGTGTCGGGACGGTGCAGAAGGTCAGCACGGCGGCGGCCAGCGTGACCAGGCTGGCCGCGGCGGCGGCCCCGGTAAGGTGCACGGCCTGGGCGAGGAAGGGCCCCGCTGCATCGCGGTCTGCGGGATCACCAGCGACATCGAGCCGAACATGCCGACGGCCGCCGCGGCGGGCAGCGCGGTGGCGAGCGAGGAGGAGATGAACAGGCCGAAGAACGCGGCCGCGGTGGCGGTCAGGCTGCCGGTCAGCAGGTCCCTCGGCGGCATCCGGTCCAGCAGCAGGCGGATGGCGGGCGCGCCGAGCAGGTAGCCCGCGCCGAGGCCGAGCAGCAGGAACCCGGTGTGCTCACTGCCGCCGAGCCGCCGCACGCCGAGGCGCTGGGCATGCGGCTGGTCGTCACGCTCATCGCCGACGAGGAGAGCAGACCGGCGGGGGTGGCAGCGGCGCCGGAGATTCCGGCCTCGCTCGTCCGGCTCGGCCGCAGCGCCAGGTTCCGGCGGGCCGTCACGGCCATTGCCGCATCGCTCGGCCTCGATGCCGATGAGTTCTCGGCCCAGCTCGTGGCGGCGCTGGCCGCACTGGCCCACGCGATCGGCAAGGACCTGGCCGAGCCCGACTGGTGGCGCCTGCTCGACGCGCTGCTGCTGATCGCCACGCATCCCGCGGGCTCTTAAGCTGGCCGGGTCCCGGCTGGCATCAGCCGTGCGCCGACCCGGAGTCGATGCCACGGCCAGTGCGACCACCGTGCAGGACTATCGGGGCAGCACGGTGGGACGATGCGGCTGGCACCGGAGAGGTACCACGGCCCGTTCGGAATAAAAGGGTTAGCCGTGGGATGCGTGTCGACGATGCGGAGCTTGGGATCTGTCAGCGTGGTGACGAGCGCGCCTTTCAGCGGCGCCATCGACCGCGTGAGCCGAGGGAGGCCCGCGACGTCCAGGCGGGTCCCGAAGCGGTGATAGCCAGTTCCGGCGACGGGCCGCCGCGACAGGGTCACCAGGCCGCCGGCCGGCCCGGCTGCCGAACGGCGGAAGCTGACGTGGCGGGACGACGGCATGCGCCTGGTGAGCAGGCACGGGTGGTAGTAGGTGAGCACCTGGAAATTCACCGCATCGACGTCGGACGCCTCGAGACTGCCGGCGATAACCGCGTAACGGTCGGCCGGGCGCGACCCGGAGATCGGCACTCCGCGCGTATTGAGGGTGGCGACGGCCAGCCGGTCACCGGTCAGCGGCCGACCATCGATTCGACCAGGGTGCCGTGCTGGACTTCGGCGGTGTCTGCCTGGGCGAGCATGCCGAACTGGAGCATGGCGCTGGCGACACGCTGGATGCGGGTCTGGCTCACCGCGCCGATCGGATAGTCGGACGGCACGATGCCCGCGGTCACTATCGGCGGCAGGTCGTCGTACTTGCCGATGGCGGCCCGGACCGCGGCCGGGTCGGTGTTGGCGATCAGCTGCCCCTCCTCGATAGCCCGGACGAACGCCGCGGCGGTATTCGGATACCGCTCCGCCCAGCTCTGCGTGGCGACGTACCCGTCGATGGGAAAGTTCATCAGCGCGCCCTGGTCAAGGTCGGCCAGCACCTGCTCACCGTACTGCTCGGCCGCCACGGTGATGTACGGCTCGGAGAGGAAAGCCGCCGCCCAGACTCCGGCGCGGAGTTCGCCCGGCATGGCAGGGAAACCTGCCGGGTCGGTGACGAAATGCACCTTGCGCGGCGAGACGCCGTTCTCCGCCAGCAGCGCGCTGACCAGCAAGGTGCCGATGCTGTTGGTCCCGTTCAGCCCGATCTTCTTGCCGGCGAGCTGGCCGACGGTGGTGATGCGCGAGTTCGCGCTGACCACGAGCGCACGCGAATCCGGCCCCAGCGTGGACGCCTCGGCGAGGATGCGGAACCCGGCGCCGCCGGCCTGCGCCGCGATGTAAGGGACGTAGCTGCCGGCGCTGATGTCCACCGCGCCCTTCAGCTGGTCGGCGATTATCGCCTGGCTGCTCGCGATCTTCTCGATCGAGACGTGCAGCCCCTGCTTGGCGAACAGCCCCTGGTCCTGCGCGATGTACAGGCTGGCCAGGTCGACGGCGGGCAGGGCGGCCACGGTGATGTCCGGTTCCTCGGGAGCGGCCGCCGCCGCGGTGACCGCGGTGGTGCCGCCGCCGGAGGTGCACCCGGCTACCAGGATGGAGATCACTGCCGCGATCAGCGGCGCCGCTGCGGACCTTCGGGCATTCATGTTTGCCTCCCGTGCGGTGCGGCCGGGAACGGAGCCTGCACCGGACACCCCGTCAGCGGTCCCCGCAGATAGCCGCCGGGATGAGCGATTAGCTGTCACGCTAATTACCCGGCGGGGCGGCGATAGGCGGAGTGGTCGGTAGTTCCCTCTTTCGTAAGGATTCGGACAGGGTCTTGACTCTCACGTTGCGTGAGGGGTGCACGCTTTAGTCATGTTCAGCATCGGCGAGTTCGCCCGGCTCGGCGGGGTCTCTATCCGCACGCTCAGGCACTACGACGAGATCGGGCTGCTGCGGCCCGCGAACGTCGATCCCGATACCGGCTACCGCGGCTACCGCGCCACCCAGCTGGGACGGCTGAACCGGATCCTGGCGATGAAGGAGCTCGGGCTCTCGCTCACGCAGGCCAGGCGGCTGCTGGACGGAATCACCCTGGAGGAGCTCCAGGGCATGCTCATGCTCCGGCGCGCTCAGCTGGAAACCGAACTCGAAGCGCACAAGAACCAGTTGCTGGGGGTCGAAGCACGGCTCCGCTACATCGCCAGAGAGGGTGCCATGCCAGCAGACGACATCATCGAGAAGACGATTCCGGCCATGGGCGTGGTGGTGCTCGCCGCACCGGCGCCCGGGTTCGGCCCGAAGAACATCGTTCCCGTCGTCAACCAGCTCAGGGAGCAGTTCGATCAGCTCAGGATCTCCGAGCGCGTCAAGGAGGCGGGCCCGCTGATGATCTTCTACTCCCACGATGAGGGCAGCAACGTCGTCGTCCACCTGGCGATGCCGGTGGTCGAACAGCCGACCGAGCTGCCGCCGCCCGCGCAGTACATGGTGCTGCCGGAGATCGAGGTGGCCACCGCCGTGCGCAGCGGCCCCGCGGCCAGCATCTTCCCCTTCGTGTACCACGATCTGACGCAGTGGATAGAGGCGCAGGGCTACCGGGCCCGCCCGCCGGGCCGCGAGGTATGGATCAACGAGATCGACGACGTCGCCGACGTCGACCAGCAGGTGTTCGAGGTCCAGCAGCCGTTCACCCGCGGCGCGTGAGTCGCGTGAGGCGCGTCAGGCGGTAGCCGGGCCGGCCGCCGGGACGGACCGGGGCTAGCGCTGCTCGTCCTGGATCCGTCCGGCCGGCAGCGTCCGGCCGCAGAGCATCGCGGCCAGGTCCCCGGCCTCGCCGCGCAGCGCGGGTCCCGATCCGTACGACCAGTCGAGGTCGGTCGCCTGGAGGCTGCGTCCGTCGACG
>JASHTQ010000577.1 GCA_030040475.1 Streptosporangiaceae bacterium | reverse complement strand
CACCCTCGAGGCGACCGAGATCGTCGACGCCATCGCCAAGTTCGAGCTGGGCACCGCCGCCACCTCGGGCATCCTGCAGCTCGGCGGCTACCTCGGCATGGTCACCGCGCTGGTGGCCTGGTACACCTCCGCGGCCGGCGTGTCGAACGGCATCGCAGGCAAGATCAGGCTCCCGGTCGGCAAGCCACTGGTCGCCTAGAACTCACCGCGCGGGCGGCCGGCCCACAACGCCGGAAGCTGGCAGCCACGTCGGTGACCGGGGGCGCCCAGGCGCCCCCGTGCGACCGGGCGGCGGCGTGAAGCTTGGTTCACGCCCCGCCCGGTCGCGTTGTCTGCCGCTAGTCGATATCGACGTTGGCGTCGTCGGAGGTCACCGCGCGCACGCCGGGCAGCTCGAGCAGTTCGGCCGCCAGGTCGTGCGGCGAGCCCCTGCCGTGCACATGCAGCACGACCTCGACCATGCGCTCGCCGTCCGCGACTGGCTGCCCGTGCCCGTCGCTGCCCTCGATGGCGAGGTCGTCGACCGCGAAGCCGCGCGCGGTGGCGAGCTTGAGCACCTGGCGCAGGACGCCGCGCCCGTCGAGGTAACTGACCCGGAGCAGCGAGATCGCGGTCGCGGATCGCGGCAACCGCCTGGCAAGCAGCGGGAAGGCCAGCGCGATGATCAGGTAGCCGCAGGTGGCGACCGCCGCGAGCAGCGGCAGCCCGGCCCCGCAGGCCGCGCCGATCGCCGCGGTCACCCAGATCGAGGCGGCGGTGGTCAGGCCGCGCACCAGGTCCTGGCGGACGAAGATCAGCCCGGCGCCGAGGAACCCGATCCCGCTGACGATCTGGGCGGCCACCCGGGACGGGTCAAGCACGACCAGGCCGGTGTGCAGGACGTCGCTGAAGCCGTACTTGCTGATCAGCACGAACAGCGCGGCGCCGACCCCGACCAGGGTGTGCGTGCGCAGCCCGGCGCTTTTCTGCCTGATCTCCCGCTCGAGCCCGATGACCGCGGACAGCAGCAGGCCCAGGCCGAGTTCGCCGACCTGCAGCCAGTCCTCGACGTTGGCCGTCGGCCCGGCCGCGAGCATGACGTGCACAACCGCCTCCGTTCGCCATCTGGAGGCGGCACCGCTACCCGGCCGGAGCCCGGCTAACCCGTCGCCGGAAGGTGTCGCGGGCCGGCCAGATGAATAGATCGCCGATCGGCGGGAAGAGGCCTGCCCGCCGACTGTCACTTCCCGCTAAGGTAGGCCGCCGCGGACGTAGAACCCGACGTTCTGCCCGCTGAAGTTGAGGTGGAAGTACTCGACCGCCAGCCCGAGCCCGCGGCCGTAGCCTGCCAGCCAGCTGAACCAGTTCTGGCCGGGCGGCGGGGCCGCAGGCTCGCCGATCACGCAGCACGGCAGCAGCACGCAGCTTTGCCCGCCGGCCTTCGCGCTGTCCAGGATCAGGTGGTTGACGCCGTGCGCGTGCAGCGCCACGAGCAGGTCGAAGCCCGCCGCGAGCCCGGCGGAGTACGGCCTGGCGATACGCCGCACGCCGCTGCCCGCGGGCACCTTCGCCTGACGCCCGGTGCCCGGGTCCCGGTACCTGGCGGGCAGCGGCTGCGGCACGGGGTCGATGACCGTGCACTCGAAGCCGCGCCGGTCCAGCAGGTAGCTCAGCATCCCCTTGCCGCCGCCGACGTCCGCGACCCGGCAGGGCGGGAAGCTCTCCGCGATCCACCCGGCGAGCAACTCGAACCGGAACTTCTTCATCTTCGCCAGCGCCGACCCCGACCTGCGCACGCCGGCCGGGACGACAGGCGTCAGCCCCAGCTCTTCCGGCGCCGGGGGCGCCGGGTACTTGTGCGCGGGCAATTGCATCCCTCGGGTCCGGATTCCGCTCGCCACCACGATATGCGTCGCGCCACCCGCACCCAGCCAGGGACCCAGCCCAAGCACCACCTCCCGTTCGGGAAAAATTTGAGCAGAACGAGCCGTGGTGCGCGCCCCGGCAATCGCCCCTCAGCCCGGTGCGGCCCCCCTTACCCCCGCCTCTCGCACCCCCCGCCTCTCGCACCCCCCCGCCCCGTGCGCGCACGCGCCCCCAAGCGCCCCGTGCGCGCACGCGCCCCCAAGCGAGGCGGCTGGGCAAACCCGCCGCTGCGGAATGAAACCCGGGTTTCAGCACCCTGGGTGGTCGTGAAACCGGGGTTTCATTCCCCTCGGGGCGCGGCCCGGATGCACCGGCTGCACCGCAAGCCGCTCAGCGCCACACTGGCACCAGGTCTGGTGGCCGTGGCGGGATCAAGCGGGTACCGAAGAGGGGAGCTGGCGGCACACGCCCTGTGTAGGGAGGCGGCTGGTGGTGTCCGTGAGAGCGGAATGGCGTGTGGGGCGCGGGCGACGGCGGGCGCGGGGGCGCGGCGGGGGCTATTTCCAGTCGGGGTCGGCGGCTAGCTTTTCCGAGATCCGGTCGTAGAAGGGCTTGCGGCGCAGCGCGGCCTCGATGTCGGTCACGACCCTGGTGAGCGGGTAGGGGATCTCGGCTTCCAGGTCGGCTATCGCGGCCTCGGTGGCGCGCCATTCGGCGGCGAGCTTGCGGATGATCCGCCTGGCCTTGGCGGTCAGGACGATCTTCCTGGTGCGTGCGTCGGCGCCGGTGGTCGTGCGGACCAGGCCGGCCGCCCGCATCGCGGCCACCTTCTGGCTGGTGGCCGAGTGGGTGCGCTGCACGGACTCGGCAAGCTCGGTGATCGTCATCGGGCCGCGGGCGTGCAGCCTGAGCAGTTCCATCACCATGCTCGGCTTGAGCCCGGTGATCCCCGCCTCGGCGTACGCCCTGGCGATGTCGGCGTCCATCGCCGCCTGCAGCAGCCGCATCGGCCGCCAGTTGCCCTGCACGGTCGGATCGGCCGGCCTGTCCACGGTCACCTGCGCATTCTAACAGCACTTGTATAAGTACTGTTACAACAGAGCTTATACAAGTACTGTTGAATCGGGGCGACGGCACGGGGCAAGGAGCGGGAAGATGACGGCACGGGCACGGCGGCTGCTTGCGGATGTCAGCCCGCTGCGCGAGTTCCCCGATTTCCGCCGGCTGTGGGTGGGCACCACGCTGTCGTCGGTCGGCGCGGCGCTGACCATGTTCGCCGTGCCGCTGCAGGTCTTCGACATCACCCGCTCGTCGCTGGCGGTCGGCGCGATCGGGGTGGCCCAGCTCGTCCCGACGGTCACCATCGGGCTGCTCGGCGGCGCCTTCGCGGACGCCGTCGACCGGCGCACGCTCATCCTGGTGACCAGCGGCTGCAGCGCGGCCGTCTCGGCCGGGCTGGCCGCGCAGGCGTTCGCCGGGCTGCGCTCGGTGTGGCTGCTGTACGTGCTGGTCGCGCTGTCGTCCTCGGCAAGCGCGGTCGGCGCCCCGGTGCGGCGGACGCTCGTCTCGGCCCTGCTCCCGGCCGACCGGGTGCCGGCCGGCCTGGCGCTGCAGCGGCTCACCTTCCAGATCATGCTGGCCGTGGGCCCGGCGCTGGCCGGCCTGATCACCGCGGTGCCCGCCCTCGGGCTGCGCGGCTGCTACCTGGTGGACACGGTCAGCTTCGCGTTCTCCATCTACGGGCGGGCCCGGCTGCCCAGGCTGCCCAGGCGAACCGCGGCCGCGCGGCCCGGACCGCGCGCGGTCGCCGCGGGGATCCGGTACATCGGCCGCAACACGGTGCTGATCGGCGCGTTCCTCGCCGACATCAACGCGACCATCTTCGGGCTGCCCGTCGCGCTGTTCCCGGCCATCAACGCCGAACGCTTCGGCGGCGACCCGCGCACGCTCGGCCTGTTCACCGCGGCGATCGGGGTCGGCGGCCTGATCAGCGGGGCGCTGTCAGGCCCGGTCGGGCACATCACCAGGCAGGGCCGGGCGATGCTCTGGGCGGTCGCGATCTGGGGCGCGGGCTTCGCCGGGTTCGCGGTCGCCAGGACCCTGTGGCTGACGCTCACCATGCTCGCGGTGGCGGGCGCGGCGGACGTGTTCACGGTCGTGTTCCGCGGCACGATCGTGCAGCAGACGACGCCGGAGGAGTTCCGCGGCCGGGTCACCGCCGCGGACTACGTCGTCGGCGCGAGCGGAGGGCAGCTCGGCAACCTGGAGGCTGGCGCGCTGGGGTCGCTCACCTCGCCGACGATCAGCGCGCTGTCCGGCGGCCTGATCACGATCGCCGGCGCGATCGTCATCGGCCTGGCGCTGCCCGCCTTCGCCCGGTACCGGGCGCGGCCCGCGGCACCCGAACCGGAGCAGCCCGCGCAGCCGGCTCCCCCCGCAACCGCCCCTTCCGCCACCGCGACCTAACGGCCTGAATACCATCGGAGGCGTGGCAAAGGCGCTGTTGACTCCGCGGGACGTGGACTTCCCGCGCTGGTATCAGGACGTGATCGCCAAGGCCGAGCTGGCCGAGAACGGGCCTGCTCGCGGTTCGATGGTGATCAGGCCTGCCGGTTACGCGCTGTGGGAGCGGATGCAGCGCGAGCTTGACGACCGGATCAAGGCGGCCGGCGCGGCGAACGCGTACTTCCCGCTCCTCATCCCCGAGTCCTACCTGCGGCGGGAGGCCGAGCACGTCGAGGGGTTCAGCCCCGAACTGGCGGTGGTCACCATCGGCGGCGGCAAGCAGCTGGAGGAGCCGCTGGTCATCCGGCCCACCAGCGAGACCGTCATCGGCGAGTCGATGGCCAGGTGGGTGGAGAGCTACCGCGACCTGCCGCTGCTGCTCAACCAGTGGTCCAACGTGGTGCGCTGGGAGCTGCGGCCCCGCCTGTTCCTGCGGACCACCGAGTTCCTCTGGCAGGAGGGCCACACGGCGCACGCCAGCGAGGCGGATGCCCGCGGTTACGCCCGCAGGATCTTGCACGACGTTTACCGGGATGTGCTGGTCAACGTCCTGGGCATGCCGGTCGTCGTGGGCCGCAAGACCGTCAGGGAGCGCTTCGCCGGCGCCACGTCGACCTACACGCTCGAGGCGATGATGGGGGACGGCAAGGCGCTGCAGATGGGCACCAGCCACGAGCTCGGCCAGAACTTCGCGCGCGTGTTCGGGATCTCCTACCTGGACGCGGCCGGCCGGCGTGAGCTGGCGTGGACCACCTCGTGGGGCATCACGACCCGGCTCATCGGCGGGGTCATCATGGCGCACGGCGACGACTTCGGGCTTCGGGTGCCGCCCCGGCTGGCCCCGGTGCAGGCCGCCGTCCTGGTGGTGAAGGAGGGCAACGGCGTCGCCGAGGCCGCGCGCAAGCTGACGGCCGCGCTGCACGGCGCCGGCGTCCGCGCCATGCTCGACGAGCGAGCCGACGTGCCGTTCGGCCGCCGCGCGATCGACGCCGAGCTCAAGGGCTACCCGGTGCGCATCGAGGTCGGGCCCCGCGACATCGCGGCGAGCCGGGTGGTGCTGGTGCGCCGGGTGACCGGGGAGAAGGCCCAGGTCCCGATCGACGGCGTGGTGAGCCTGGTGACGTCGGCGCTCGAGGCCGACCAGGAGGCGCTGTACGCGGAGGCGCTCGCGTTCCGTCTGGGGCATACGGCCGAGGTGACCTCTGTTGCCGAGGCGATCGAGGCGGCCGGCGCCGGCTGGGCCACGCTGCCGTGGGCCGCGGTCGGCCCGGCGGGCGAGGCCGAGCTGAACGCCGAGGGCATCACCGTGCGCTGCCTGCTGCGTGCCGACGGCGGCCTGCCCGACTCCGAGGACGAGCCCGGCCTGGTTGCCGTGGTCGGCCGCGCCTACTGACGGTTACCGATCCGGGGGCTCGCGGGTCAGCGCGGGACGGGCGGGAACGCTCCCCCGTGTCGTTCTGCAGGCGGTCCCGCCCGACCCGCACCCGATCACCATATGAAGCCGATGGTTTGCCGTCGAGGTCCAAGTTGGTACTGTCTGGCCGTACCAAGTTGACGGGATTCGACCCCATTGGACCTGTTTCTCGATCCGGCCGCGGACCAGCCGCTGGCCGGCCAGCTGTACGAGCAGCTACGCGGCGCGATCACCGTGGGGCGGCTGCTGCCGGGGGACCAGCTCACCCCGAGTCGCCAGCTGGCCGGCGAGCTCGGCGTGTCCAGGCACACGGTGACGACCGCGTACGGCCGGCTGGTGGCCGAGGGCTACGCGGTGGGGCGCGCCGGCGGCGGCAGCACGGTGGCAGCCGCGGTCCCGGCCCGGCCCATCCGGGCGGACCCGGCCACGGCCCTGCGCCCGGGCCGCCGGTTCGCCGGCTGGTCCCCGTACTTCCGGCCGCCCCCCGGCGGCTGCCGGTTCGACCTGCGGCCCGGCCTGCCCGACCTCTCGCTGTTCCCTGCCGTGCTGTGGCGCCGCCGGGTCGCCGCCGCGGTTGCCGCCGAGCACCGGGAGTACGGTGACCCCGCCGGGCGGGCCAGGCTGCGGCGGGCCATCGCCGGGTGGGTGGCCAGGTCGCGGTCGGTCGCGGCCGCCGAAGACACGGTCGTGATCACCTGCGGCGCCCAGCATGCCATCGACCTGGTGGCCCGGGTCCTGCTCGAGCCAGGCGACACGGTCGCGATCGAGGACCCCGGGTACGTTCCGGTCAGGCGCCTGTTTTCCGCCCTGGGCGCGAGGGTCGCAGGCGTGCCCGTCGATGACCAGGGCCTGGTCGTGGATCTGCTGCCGCCGGCGGCGCGCATCGTCTACGTCACGCCCTCGCATCAATACCCGCTCGGCATGACGATGTCGACGCCGCGGCGCCGGGCTCTGCTGCGCTGGGCGCAGCGGCACGACGCGGCGATCATCGAAGACGACTACGACACCGAATTCCGCTACGTCGACCGGCCGCTCGAGCCGCTCCAGGCACTCGACGCGAACGGCCGGGTGGTGTACGTGGGCTCGTTCTCCAAGACGTTCTCCCCGTCGATCCGCCTCGGCTTCACCGTCGTGCCCCAGCCGCTTGCCGAGCCGATTGCCGCGCTCCGCCAGCTCATCGACTGGCATCCGCCGACCGCCATGCAGACCGCGCTGGCCGGCTTCATCGAGGACGGCCTGCTCGACAAGCACATCCGGCGCAGCAAGCGCGGCTACGCCGAGCGCTACCACATGCTCGCCGAGGCGCTCGCCGGGCCGCTGGCCGGCCGCCTGGAGGCCCGCGCCCCGAACGCCGGGCTGCACGTCGCCGCCGTCCTGCGGGGAGGGCTCGACGAGGACGAGGTGCTGCAGGACGCGACCGGGGCCGGCATCGCCCTGTCCGGGCTGCGCGACTGCTTCCACGCGGGCCCGGCGCAGTCGGGTCTGCTGATCGGATTCGGCGCGGTCAGCGCCGCCGACCTGCCGGCCGCGCTGCGCATGCTGGAATACATCCTCTCCCGCTGAGCACCCGGCCCAGCCACGTGCGGGCTGGTGGTCAGGTCGCGACCAGCGGCCCGGCCGGAAGCCGGAAGAGAGGCTCACAGTCATCGGCACGCACGATAACCGTGCCGCCGCGCACGAGATGGCCGAAGTCGTCGCTGTTCAGGTTCGGGTGGATGGAAATGATCCGGCCGTCGCCGAGCAGCCGCTCGTCATCGGCGGCGATGTACTCGGGCAGCTCGATGTTGTCGATGCCCGTGCCGTGACCGAGCCTGGTGATCGTGTTACGCGAATACCCGGCGTCCTCGAGCGGGGTCATCATCACCGCGAACAAGTCGGCGAACGACATGCGCGAATTCATCCTGCTCACGGCCTGCCCGAGCGCGTACTCCACGAGGCTGTCCGCCTCGGTCAGGCCCAGCGGGACGTAGCCCATGTAAATGGCCGAGGCGACTTCCGGGCAGAACGACTCGATGTCCGGGATGACCTCCAGGTACACCCGGTCGCCGGGGGAAAGAATCGTGCTGGTCGGCTGCAGCAGCGTCCGGCCCGCGACATCCGTCCCGCCCGCGAAGCAGTGCCATGTCGACGAGCCGCGCTCGCGCAGCACCCGCTCAGCGGCCGCGACAGCATCTCCAGCCGTGCCGCCGACGCGCAGCGCGCCGAAACCGGCGTCGAACGCATCCTGCGCGACACCCGCGGCCGCACGGACGCTGTCGAGTTCGGTCGCATCCTTGATCGCGAGGAACTCCGCCACGCCGGCCGACATGTCAGCCACCGATCCGAACCGCGTTTCGAGCGCGCGGAAGATTCCCGCCTCCGGCCCATAGGCTGCAAAGCCGGTCGTTCCCGCCGAACCCACGTCGTCCAGCCAGGCGGCGGCCGCGGCCGCGAGGTCGGCGACGCTCGCCACTTCCCATCGGTTGGACGCCGCGCAGGTTATCGGGATCGGCACCTGGGCGCCTTCCGCCGTCGCCATGTGCAGCGGGAGCCGCGTGATGTGCACGGCATCGCGGTCGGTGATCACGAGCAGGCTGGCGTTGGTCACGCTGTGCCGTGGCGTGTAGCCGGTCCAGTACGCGGTCATCGACGATCGATAGGAGTAGACGAACAGCCGGTCCAGCCCTCGCTCGCGCATCCAGGACCTGGTCTTGGCCAGCCGGGCCAGGACCCGCTGGGAGGTGTTCGCCTTGCCCTCGGCGGCGCGTTCAGGCATCGGCATCGCTCTCGCTGGCCCGCATCACATCGCCCTCGATCTGCTTCCAGATCTCGTCGGACAGCGCCTGGAACTCGGGGCTGCGCTTGATGCCGCGGTCGCGGGGACGTTCGAACGGGACCGTGATCTGGGTGGCAATCCGCCCGGGGTTGGCGACGACGACGACCACGCGATCCGAGAGCAGCAGGGCCTCGTCGATCTGGTGGGTCACGAACACCACCCCGGCACTCGTACTGCCCAGGATCCGGAGCAACTCGACCTGCATGACCTCGCGCGTCTGAGCGTCCAGGGACGCGAACGGCTCGTCCATGAGCAGGAAGTCGGGTTCGACGACAAGCGCCCTGGCCACGTTCACCCGCTGGCGCATGCCACCGGAGAGCTCGCTCGGGTAAGCGTCGATGTGCTGGCCGAGGCCCACGAGCTTCAGCACCTCGACAGCCTTCTGGCGGGCGACCTTTGATGACTCGCCGGCGAGCTCGAGGGGGAACGTCACGTTCTTCAGCGCCGTCCGCCACGGGAAGAGCCGGTCGCTCTGGAACACCGTCCCGCGACCTGTCGAGGGCACCCCGGTGACGTCCCTGCCGTTGACGAGGACCGATCCCCTGGAGGGCTTGATCGTGCCGCACAGCACCGACAGGAACGTGGTCTTACCGCAGCCGCTCGAGCCCACCAGCGATACGAACTCGCCCCGCCGGACACGCAGCGAGACGTTGTCGAGGACAAGCCCCCGGCGCGAAGCGTACCGGTGGCTTACGTTCCGGCCCTCTAGCGCCTGACCCGGCTGGCCGGGGGCCGGGGGACCCTGCACGGCGGCCATCAGCGCTGCCCGCTGCCGCGCCGGTTCCACGGCGACAGCCTATTTTCGAGCATGAGCAGCGCGCTGTTCGTGACGATGCCGATGAACGCCAGCAACACGACCACAGCGAGCACCTGGGTGGCGAGGAATTCGTTGCTGTCGTTCAGCAGGAGGAAGCCGAGGCCCTGGCTCGAGCCGAAGAACTCGGCCACCACCACCCCGATGATGCCGCGGCCGACTCCGAGCCGCAGCCCGGTCATGACACCCGGAGCCGCGGCAGGGAACACGACCTTGCGCAGCACCTGCCAGCGATTGGCGCCGAAGGCCGTCGCCGTGTCGACGTACTCGGGATTGACCCAGCGAAGCGCGCCTTCGGTACCGATGAGGATGGGGAAGACCGCCATAGCCGCGACGACGATGACCTTCGACTCGATGCCGATCCCGAACAGCACGATGATCACCGGCGCGATCGCGACCAGCGGAGTCGCGTAGCCCGCCTGGACGACGCCGGTCATCAGCCTGCTCACGACGCTGCTCGCGGCGAACAGGGCGCCGAACGCGAGACCAAGGACCGCCGCTACCAGGTAGCCGATGATGAATTCCTTGCCGCTCACCGCTAGGTCGGGTCCGATTTGCCCGGACACGATCAGATGGTAAAGCTCGACGAGCGTCGAGGACATCGGCGCGAAGAGCAGCCGGTTCGTCACCCAGAACCGGCCGATTATCTCCCAGACCCCCGCGAACAGCGCGAGCCCGATAACAGGCAGGCCAAATCGGTAGAAGGGGCCGGATTCCCGCAGCAGTCCCGGCCGTCTGGTCGTCGATGCCTCCTCAGCGACCAGATCATGCATGCCGTCGTCGAGGTTTCCGGTCATTCCCGCGGAAGTTGGCTGCATCTCAAACCTTCTCTGCCTTCTCTGTGCGGTGCGCCTCTTCTGCCGACCCTGCCGGCGGGCCGACATCGGCCGGCCCGCCGGATCGACAGCATCGGCTGCCTCAGGGAATCAGCTCCCTGCATCGGCCGCCTGCAGGTAGGACAGGTCGTAGAGTTGCGAGTACGCCACCGGCTTCTTGTACAGACCCAGCTTGATCAGGGTGGGTCCGAGGGTCGAGGTCGGCGAGGCACTCCATTCGCCGGCCTTCGAGTAGTTGAGACCCGGCTGGGTGAAGAAGATGTTGTAGCTATCCTCGGCGAGGTCGGCCGACAGGCCGGTGTGCTGCTCGATGATCGAGATGACCTTCGCCTTGTTGGCTGGGTTGAACAGGAAGGTGTGCGCTTCGTTTAGCGACTTCAAGAAGGCGACCACCTGGGCACGGTGCGCCTCTCCCCAGGATTCCTGGACGATGTAGAAGGAGGGGAGCTGACCGTCCTTCAGTTGGCTCGTGCTGAAGATCTGGTGCAGCCCGGCCTCGTCGGCCTGGAAGTTCGTCGGCGGGTACAGCGGTGCCGTCGCGATGGATCCGGCCCGCACCGCGGCCAGCTTGTCGGTGCTCTCGCCCACGGCCAGCATCTTGTACTTGCCCGCCGGGATACCGAACTGCGACATCATCTCGTTCGTGTAGATCACGTCGATGTCTTGCAGCGAGAACACCCCGAGCGTCTTACCGGCCAGATCGGCCGGCGAGTTGATGCCCGGCTTCGCCACCCACGCCTCGTAGGTGGAGCCCTGGGAGTAGATCGCCTTGATGTTCGCGCCGGCCGAGTCGTCGATGTACAGCGTCGTCGGCGTGCCCGTCGTGATCTGCGCCTCGCCGTCAACCAGGGCGGTGCCTGGCTCGTTCTTCGACAGCACGGTGGTGATCTTCAGGCCGTTCTTGGCGAAGAAGCCTTCGTCCTGGGCAACGTAGATGTCAGCCCACTCCGCCGACGCCGACGCGGTGTTCACGCTTATATCGAACAGCTGGCCGCTGTTAGACCCGGCGTTGGTGGTGGACCCGGAGGTAGTGCTGCTGCCCGAACTGCTGCAGGCAGCGAGCCCGAGTGCCGCTACCGTGGACAACACGGCCACCCCGAGGAGACAGGTGGCCCGTCTTGTATGTGTGTCAGAGAGCATAATGTTCCTCCAGCAATCTGCTCGAATTCGTCTTTGTGCCTGCGCTGATCAGGGAGAGCCAGGTCAGGGAGTACGGCTGACCGCTCAGCGACGTGTCACGGCTTGCCGATCAGCGACCACAGGGTGTTGCCGAGGATGCCGTCTATCTCCGCGCGGGGCAGATTGATGCCGATGGGCTCGTCCCAGCCGAGGACCTCGATCGGGCGCAGCTGCGACCCCATCTCCTGGATCGGGCAATCGCTGCCGAAGACGAGCCGGCCGGCGCCAATCTCGGCGATGCCCTCCTTGAACCGCGGCAGGGCACCCCAGCCGGTCTCGAGATAGACATTGGGACAGGTCGCGGCGACGTAGATCGCCTCGCTTGCCATCACCACCCGCTGGGTGGCGAAATGGGCCAGGATGAACGAGACGTCCGGAAAGTCCTTTGCGATCGGCGCGATCAGGCTCGGGTGCGAGAACGGGGGATCGCCCTGGTGGACCAGGACCGGACGACTGAACCGACGCGCCATCTCGATCACCGGATCGAGTTCGTCGCGCACGACTGCTGGCAGGTAGCCGTGCGCCATGGGATGCAACTTGATGGCCCTGAAGCCACCCGAAAACAGGTGCTCCTCAAGAACCTCGAGGTTCCGCGCCAAGTCAAGTAGCGGGTTGACCACAAAGCAGCCGACCAACCGGTCGCCATGGCCGGCCACGAAGCGTGACACGTACTCGTGATGCTCCGCCGGGTCGCCAGTACGGGTCCTGAAGATATTCGGCTGCACCAACGCACGATCTATTCTGCGTTGTTCGCCGAATAGCAAAAAGGGTCCGTCCATCAGGTTAAGCAGCTGTTCTCCGCTCATCGACCCATGCCGGAACCCGCCGCCATCGATCCCTTCGCCAATGTGGACATGTCCGTCTACGATCAGCGACATCCCATTCGCAGTGTCGTCCATTCAGGACCCACCTCCGTCACGGGAACACGAAAAGAACATTCGTCGGTTGCCGGGATACGATGTCACCCGCGATCGCCCAAGTGTATACGTAACCCTGTCTTCGTGTCTATAGCCTGCCGACCATCTGAACGGCTCCGTTTGGGACATCTTCCCAAGGAGACATGGGTGTGACAGGCGTGTTGCCGGGTCGTAACGGGGCACCTGGCAGGAGCGGCTTGCCCGCCCTGGAGGCTCTCTTGTATACATGACGGCTATGCGCATGTCCAGCCACCGTCCAGGAGCACGTGTTGGCCCGTTATATAGGCGGCCGCAGGCGAGACGAGAAATGACACCGCGCTTGCGACCTCATCCGCGGTGCCAAGACGTCCCATCGGAGTATGCCCAATGACAAATTCGCGATTGTCCGGGTTAGCCAACCAGGCGCGGTTGAGCTCCGTTTCCACATAGGCCGGGCCGACCGCGTTCACCCGGATCCTCGGCGCCCATCGGGCGGCCAGCACGCGGGTCATCTGAACTAGCGCGGCCTTACTTGCGCCGTAGGCGGCATTGGCTCCCGTCACCGCTACCGCGGCCACCGAGGCGATATTCACAAATGACGCCGTCCCGGTTCCGGAGAGTATATATCGGGCGGCTTCCTGGCAGACGAAATAGGCGCTGCGCACGTTGACTTCGAAGATGGCGTCCCAGTCGTCGCGGGTGGTGTCGAGTTCTCCCGTCCGCCGCGTCGTGCCGGCCGCGTTGACCACCACATCGAGCCGATCGCGCCAACGGCTTGCGTTGCGGATCAGGCGCGCCATCTCGTCCGGCTCACGCAGATCTGCCGGCACCGCCAGCGCCTCGCCCCCGCGTGATTCGATCTCGGCTTGCAGGTGCTCGAGTTCGGGCGCGGACCGCGCGCCCGCGACGACCGCCGCTCCGGCGCTGGCCAGTTCCTCGGCGATGACGCGGCCGATACCGCGGCTCGCCCCGGTCACCAGCGCAACCTGTCCGGCCAGTGGTTCTTGCGGACTCGCCATGGGCCTCCCTCGCGTCGTGCCCTGAAGCCTGGCTATGCGGGCGCGAAGAGATCCATCAGGCGCTCGGCCTGATGAGCGGCGGCCGGGCGGAGGATCGGAAGATCCACGCCGGCGTCCCGGAACTGCTGGACCCGGGCAACGACCTCGTCGGGGGTCCCGCAGGCCGTCATGCCTTCGACGTAGGAGTCAGGCACGGTGTTGACCAGCCGCTCCTTCCCGCCGAGCCGGTACGCCTCCTCGAAGGCCGGCAGATCCTCCGCACGGATGTACGGCTCACCCACCCGCATCTTGGGACCCGCGATAAACGGGAGCTGGAAGGGGTCGAGCTTGCTCGCGACCTCCCAGCGAACGGCCTCGACCGCGGCCTCATGGCTGTCCTCGACAGAGCAGACAACCAGCTGCGCGACCTGGAAGTCGTTCCAGGAGCGGCCGGCGTCCGCCGCGGCCTTGCGGACGATCCGGAGGGCGTTGACCGTGTACTCCGGCGAGCAGACCGCGTTGAGCAGGACTCCATCCCCGATCCGGCCCGCAATCTTGAGGCCGGTCGCGCTCGTCGCCGGGATCCACATCGGGATCTTCTCCCGGACGGGTGTCCAGCCGAGCTTGCAGTCGCCGAACTCGATTGTCTTGCCCCTGAAGTCGACCTTCGCGCCGGTGATGATCTCCCGCATCGCGGTGACCCAGTCCTCGAGCGCCGCCGGGGAATCGCCCGGCGGCAGGCCATGACGCTTAGCGTGCGTGTTCGTGCACGCCCCAGGGGACAGGATCAGCCTGCCGCCGGACAGCTCATCAAGGGAGGCCGCGGTCTGGGCCATGATGATCGGGGTCCGCAGCCGCACGATCTGGGTACAGCCGATGCTCATCCGCTTGGTGGACTGGATGAAGGCGGTGAGGGCGGTCACCGAGTCACGCATCAGCTCAACCGTTTCGGAGAAGAACCCGATCTCATAGCCAAGCTCGTCGGCCCGCTTCATCCAGGCGGCCATGTCGGCTACCGACGCCCGGGCGTCGTATCCGGTAGCGAAGCCCACTCGTGTCATCTGTTCAGCCACCAATCGTCCGTAGTAGCGGGCCTGTCCTGGTCACCCAGACATCCGGCGGCCGGTCAGCTGGCATCGCCGACCAGCCAGTCCGACAGGTCCTGGTCATCTCCGACCCGGACGCGCAGGGTGGCTTCCTGATCGGCAGTTAGCTGCCGCATCGGTTCACGGCGCCCGGTGCCGGCCGGAAGCCCGCGCATCCGCATCAGCCACTCCACCGCGGCGACGTAGGGCAGCCCGGAGACCGCGGCCTGCAGACGCGTCGCGACCAGCTGCCGCTCACGCGCCGCGGCTAGGTCACCCGCGGCGAACGCGCTGACGATCCCCGCGAACAGCTCGGGCGCCACGTTGCTTGTCGTGGAGACAAGCCCGGCCGCACCGGTCACCAGGGCGGCCAGCAGCATCGTGTTGTCGCCGGTGAAAACGACCATGTCCTTCTCGGCCCCGTCCTTTACGGCACCGAGATACGAGGCCAGCCTGCCCACCGAGGCACCAGTGTCCTTCACCCCGACGATCGAGGCGACGTTCGAGACCAGCTGGCCGACGAGCGCGACGGGAAGGCTGTATCCGACGCGAGCCGGGTTCTCGTAGACGAACAAATCGGTCCCCGGCGCCGCCTCGGCGATCCGGCGGAAGTGCTCGACGATCTCGGGCTCCTGGTAGGCGAAGAAGAGCGGCCCGGTAGCCGCGATCGCGTCTGCCCCGTGCCGCTCCGCGTGCTCGGCCAGCCGAACCGCACTGCGAGTATCCGTCGCGCCGCAGTGCACGACGACGGGAATCCGGCCCGCGGCGTGCTCCAGCGCGCGCTCGGTGACCGCCATCCGCTCTCCGGGCCCGAGCAGCAGGCCCTCGCCGGACGTTCCGAGCAAGAAGAGGCTGTCCGTGCCGTGTCCGCAGTGGAAGTCGATGAGCCGGCAGGTCGCGTCCAGATCGACCTCGCCGCCGGCGTCGAACGGGGTGACAAGGGCACAGATGACGCCGGTGATCTCACGCCCTCGCATTGCGCTCACCGCGGGTTCCAGCGGCCCTTCAGTTCCATCGCGGCGCGAACCCGGTTCTGCGCCAGCCGCAGCGCCGACTCATGACTTGTGCAGTCGTTACGGGTCGCCTCTTCCAGTACCAGCGTGGTGTTGGCGCGGATGCGCGAACTGATCTCGGCCATCACGGGCGGGATCTCCGGGCGGAACGCCGAGTACCGTGCCTCCATGGCGAACGCGGCCGCGATCACCCCGCCGGCGTTCGCGATGAAGTCCGGCACGACCGGGACACCGCGTTCCTTGAGTACCCGCTGGGCGGCGGCGTCGGTCGGCAGATTGGCCCCCTCCACCAGAAGCCTGGTGTCGAGCTTCGCGGCCAGGTCCGAGTCGATCACGTCCTGCACGGCGGCCGGCACCACGATGTCGGCCGGGATGAGCAGCTCGGTGCCGAGCGGCATGTTCGTCTTGCTGGCATGCCCGGCGACGAGGGAATCGCCCAGCTGCTCGCGGGCGGCGAGCAACGCGGCGACGTCCAGCCCGTCCGGGTCGTGGACGACACCCTTGTCGGTCGAGATCGCGATGACGGCAGCGCCGAGTTCGGCGAAGCGGCGCGCCGCGGCCGCGCCCAGCGCGCCGAAGCCCTGGATGACGACACGCGCGCCCTTCATCTCGAGCTCGATCGCCTCGGCCGCGGCCGCCGCCGCCTCGGCCGCCCCGAAGCCTGCCACGCCGATCTGGTCGTACGGTATCCCGCCAAGCTCGGCAGGGCTCCCGACGGCGGCACCGCGATCGCCAAGCTCGTCCTGGACTACGGCGGCATCCCGCTCGGTAAGGCCCATGTCGAGGCCGAGGGCGTAGTCGGAAGGAATCTCCTTCGCCAGCGCGCGAGCCCAGGACCTGATGACTGCCTCGCGGTTCTCGGCCTGCGGGTCCGCCATGATGCCGGCCTTGGCCCCGCCGAAGAAGAGGTCCACCGCGGCCCATTTCCAGGTCATCACCCGAGCCAGCCGCGCCACCTCGCCCACGGTGATGCTCGGGCTCATCCTGGTGCCGCCTTTGCCCATGCCCCGGCTGGTGTTGTCGATGACGAGGACGCCTCGCATCCCGGTCCTCGGGTCGGAGACGCAGACGATGCGCTCTGGTCCCCAGTCATCCATCAGCTGCAGCACATCTTTAGCCATCTTCGACCGCTCCGCTCGGCGTGAGTTTGGTTGCGCGCATCAGGTTCAGTCGTTGCGCGTGATGTTGATCGGCGTGTCCTCGGTGATCAGGAAGATGTCCTCCACCCCGATGCACTTATCGCGGTATGGCCACTGGATCTCGGCCGCGGCGAGCATCCCTGGTTCGAGCACGGCCGAGTTGCCGCGCTCGAACGCCACCGTCGCCGGTTCCTGGGTGCCGAGGAGGTGCCCGACATCCCGGCCGAAGGACGAGGTGAATTCGGCGACGTCATCCGGGCACAGCCCGAGGCGCCGGACCGCCTCGTGGTGGCGCTCCATCCAGCCCATCCCTGACCGGTAGATCTCCTCGCCCGTCACCCCCGGCCGGCAGGCGGCGATCACGCCGTCGACCAGCCCCTCGGCGGCCAAGCCGTAGAAGGCCGCGCCCTCCTGCGTGCCCACCGCCGACCTGGTGATGTCGGAGACGGCGCGTAGCGACCAGCTGTGGTCGTAGATCTCGAGGCCGGCGTCCATCTTCAGGCTCGTCAGCGGGTTGAGCGAGTGGACGGTCGCGCGGGCCGGGATGTGAGTGCGGTTCCCGCCGTGGGTGTGGGTGAAGTACGTGCGCACGTTGAGCCGGACAGGGCTACGGGCTAGCTCCGCCGCCACGGTGGTGCGATATGCCTCGTAGGCGTCGAGCTCCGTGACCGGAGCTCCGCCGTCCACCGCGGACTGGACGGTCTGCATGGCCGCATCGACGCCCCGCCGCGTCGCTTGCGCGCCGACGATGTAGAAGCCGAGATCCTCCCAGGCGCGCAGCTCTCGCCAGCGGCGCAAGGTCAGGCTCGCACCCACCGAATCGACGCCATCCAAGCCGAACCCGAAATACGCCTTCGCCGTCAGGTCAAGCTCCTCGTAGCCGATCCGGCCCGGCGGCATGTGGCGGAGCACGAAGTCCCTTGACGCCGGTTGCTCGATCGGCAGCGTTGACCACGGGATCTCACGGCGGGCCAGCAGGTGCACGTCGGCCGCGCCGCGGGCGTAGAGCGCCCACACGTCCTCGCCGAGGACGCCGGCCGGCACGCCGGTGAGATGCTGGACGTTGATCGGCGAGCTGGTCAGCAGCACGTCGATTCCGCTCTCGGCCATGAGGTCGTCAAGAACCCGCAGACAGTCACCTACCGGCCGCTCAAGCCACTCCTTCAGCGCGACTGCGTCCGGCATCTCGGGGAGGTAGGTCTCCGCGATCTGGGCACCGAGCTCGTGGCTGGCCTGCCGGGCCGCAATGACGGACTCGCCGGAGATCACGTAGTGGTTGAGCGGGGCACGGAACACCTCGGCCCGCACCGGCGGCGCATCGGTGAGCCGCCGGCGGAGCCGCTCGTACAGCGAGATCGACAGGTCTGGGTCCAGCCTGGCCTCGTCGCCGACGACCGCGTCGAATGCCTCGTAGACGTCGGCGTATACCGCGGGCATCTGCGCGCCGTCGTATCGATCGAAGGAAAAGTAGGGGGTATGGAATACCATGCCCAGGCCGTCTAGGTCGAGGGCCTGCAGGTTCGTGCGGTCGATCTCCTTGGCGATGAGCACGGGCCCGTCGGCTCCGCCGGATACGAGCAGCGGAAGGACGGTGCGGAACTGGTCGATGCCGAGCTTCGGCGGCAGCGACTGATACCAGGAGTCAAACCCGGAGATCTCGCTGACCTTCCTCGGGTCGTTCGTAACGAACTTCATGGGGCCTGGTCTTTCGGCTCAGTCGACGACGACGAGTTCGTGCGGCAAGGTGGCCAGCCCCATGCCCCCCGACTCGTGTACCTCGAACGTGTCGGCGAGGTAGGCGCCGTGACTCGTTTCCAGATCGGTGACGTGCGGGTGGTAGGCGATCGCCTGCATGGGCGGAATCAGCTGCGGGCTGTCGGGCAGCAGCACCGGCTGCTCCAGGACGTCGAGGCCGATGCCGTGACCCCCCCAGATACCGCGGGCGAACTCCGAGCTGCTCAGGATCGAGTCCACCTGGCGCACGATCTGCCCGCACTCGGCGCCCGGGACGAGCAGTGGCTGGATTGTGACGAAGACCTCGTGACACGCATCGAACAGCCGGCGGGTGCGGTCGGTGGGCGGCCCGATGCTGATTGTGCCGCCGCGCTCGACCCAGTAGCCGTCGGGCCCGGACAGCTCGATCGAGAACATGATCACGTCTCCGGACTGCACGATGAGGTTGTCGGGCTCGCGCAGGAAGGGACCGTCCGACAGCAGGATCATGGTGTCGTAACAACCCTGGCCGCGGATGACCCGTTCGGCCTCGCCGACAAGCGCCCAGTGCGAGGCGCCCGGGCGGACGTTGTCGCAGAAGCCCTTGAAGGCTTCCTCGGCGATCCGCATGCTATCCCGCAGCGAGTCGAACTCGGCGGCGGTCTTGCGCGCCCGCGCATGCGCGACGACGCCGGTGGCGTCCGAGATCTCCACACCGGGTAGCTCGGTGGTCAGGTGCAGGTAGTCGGCGACGCGCATCGTGTCGTTCAACCCGGCGACGCCGAGACGGGCACCCGGCTTGAGCACATCCTTGAGAGCCGCGGCGACCTCTTCCACGGGGCGCTCCACGAACCGGACGTCCTCGATCCAGCCTTCGCGCTTGGCCCAGTACCGCTGGCTCGGGGCGATGACAACAAGAATCGGCTCGCGATCCGGCACGATCACGATATAGGCCCACCGGCTCCATAGGACACGCCCGGACAGGTACCTGTAGCTGCCCTTGTGCTTCCAGTCGGCCGAAATCACCAGGGCATCAAGACCGGCCTCTCGAAGCCCTTCGGTCACGGTCGCCAGCCGGGCGAGCGCAAATTCAGGTGTCGGTGCCGACACGACAGTCATTCGTTCCTCTCAATCTCCTCAGCGGTGGCCGTAAAAGCGGTCCCGTAATCCAATTCCGAAGTGCGGTACGGACAATTGAGCGGCTGGCCGGACCTGTAGGTCGAGGTGAGGACTTGTATACATGATGTACTCGAAGGCCGTCAAGTGCCCCCGCGCCTCACCGCCGCTCCCCTTACTCGGCTCCCCGTGCCGTGGCGCGGCTGGGCCACGGCACGGGAATCGGGGTTTTAGCAGTAAGAGACCCGCGCCGACAGCGGGCGAGGCGATCCCAGGGGCGGCCTTCGTGCGACCCCGCAAGCGCTGCACGGCCCCGTCTGGCTGCCGTCCCGGCAGCCAGACGGCCCAGTACTCTTGACGCAACTGGCAACCGTATGTATACAATACTGCTTGTTCTCAGTGGAATCTCATTAGCGGCTCGCTCCGACCAAGCCGACGCTTGGTGTCTCGTCCGTCGCCCGCGTGGCTCGAAAAGACTGGAGACCCAAAATGGCAGTAACCACCGACGGGCTCGACAGCTTCGATATCGCGAAATATCCCGATTATCGGCCCGGGATGCCGCCGGCCGCGGAAAAGCTCGAGCAGTTCTCCTTCCTTGACGAATACGAATCCGTCTGGGGACGCAAGTGGGGCTCCCCGGGACTAGGGCGATTCCGCGAGGCGGGCCTGGTCAAGCCGGATGCCTATGAGGGCAACGAGCTTTGGGCGCAGGACCCCACGTTCTTCCTCCTCAGGCACCGGCCCAACCTCGACATCAAGCTGATGATCGATTGCCACCAGCAGTACGCCGAGTTGCTTGCGGCGAACGGGGTCAAGGTCACCTGGATGGAGTTCCAGGACAACTGGGGGGCCTACGGGCCGATGCGCAAGCTGTTCGTGTGCGAAGAGGTGCGGTTCGTACGCGGCGGTGCGATCCTGCCCAGATTCGGTCACGCTTCGTACAAGCGCGGGCTCGAGCGCGAGTTCCAGCGCTTCCTCGCCGAGGTCGGCTGCCCGATCCTGCACTCGATTCACGGCAACGGGATCTGTGAGGTCGGGCCGATGTATGTCCCGCTCGCGGACAACGTGGTTGTCGCGGGGCTCTCGTGCGGCGCCAATCAGGAGGGCCTTAACCAGGCAAACACGGTGCTGCGGGCATCCGGGGTCGAGGAGATCCACGTCATGCAGCTGCCGACGATCATGGACACGTTCGCGGCCGGCGGGGAATTTCACGTCGACATGGTGATCGGGCCCGTGGCGGACCGGCTGGCGATCGTCTATCCGGGCAACCTGCCGTGGGAAACCTACAAATGGCTGCTGTCACGCGGCGTGAAGCTGATCGAGATTCCCAAGGACGAACAGCGGTTCTGCCCGGCGAACCTGATCGTCCTCGAGCCCGGCAAGGTGATCATGTGCAAGCAGGCGGCTAAGACGATCGAGGCCGTCCGTAAGGCGGGGGTCGAGGTCATCGAATTCGACTCCGACGGCATCATGCAGGGCGGCACGAACGGCATCAAGTGCATCACGATGGAACTGCTCCGCGACGACGGCCCGCGCTGGGAGCTTCCGAGCGCCGGCTGATGAAGCCGCCGCCGCTCGCCTACTTCCGACCCGCCAGCACGGCAGAGATGTACGAGCGCCTGCTCGATGACGCGAACGAGACCAAGGTGCTGGCCGGCGGTCAGAGCCTGATACCGCTGCTGAACCTGCGGCTGGCTCAGCCGGAGGTTCTCCTGGATATCGCCGCGCTGCCGGGCCTGGACGAGGTCGGCATCGGTGCGGAGGGACAACTGCGGATCGGCGCGAAGGTCACCCAGCGCCTAATGGGGGCCTCACCGGTCGTCACGACCGGCTGGCAGGTGCTGAGCGAGGCGTCCTCCTTCGTGGGCCACCCGCAGATCCGGAGCCGCGGCACGGTGGTGGGCAGCACCGTGCACGCCGACCCGAGCGCCGAGGTGCCCGCGGTGCTGAGGTTGCTGGACGCGACCATCCTGCTGGGCTCGGCGAAAGGCGAGCGATCGGTGCCGGCGAAGGACTTCTTCCGAGATCACTACACGACCAGCATCGAGGCGACCGAGCTGGCCCTGGAGATCTCGGTCCCGCCGGTAATGCCCAGGACGGGATCGTGCTTCACGGAGTTCAGCTTCCGGCGCGGCGACTTCGCCGTCGTCGGCGTCGCCGCGACCGTCCGGGCCGAGGCGGACAGGCTGGCCGACGTGCGGGTGTGCGTCGCCGGGTGCAGCGGCGTGCCACTGCGGTTCGAGCAACTCGAGGAACAGGCGCGCGGGCACGATGCGGACGACCCCACCCTCTGCGAGCTGGCCGATGCCGTCGCCGGCCAGATCCGCCCGATCGGCGATCCGCGTATTCCTGCGTCGTACCGGCTGCGGCTGGCCCGGCACTTGATCCGCGTCGCCCTGCGCACCGCCCTCGCGCGCGCCAGGGACCCGGCCGCCGGTCAGGCGTCCGGCGTGGGGAAGCGAGCGGCGCGATGACCTCGGCCGGGCAGACCGTGACGGTCGATATTGAGGTCAACGGGGAACACGTGGAGCGAACCGTCCCTGCGCGGCTGCTGCTGAGCGATTTCCTGCGCCACGAGATCGGGCTGACCGGCACTCATGTGGGTTGTGAGCAGGGCGTCTGCGGCGCCTGCACCGTTCTGCTCGACGATCAGCCGATCCGGTCCTGCCTCGCCCTGGCGGCCCAGGCAAGCGGTCGGCGGGTACGCACGATCGAAAGCCTGGCCGAGCCCGGCAAGCCGCTTCATCCCATTCAGCAGGCACTTCACGACCAGCGCGGCCTGCAATGCGGTTTCTGCACCCCCGGGATCGTCATGACCTTGGTCTTCCTCGCCGAGCAGGCGGAGGCGGGATCGGCGTCGGCCGAGGACGACGTCGCCGAGGCGCTCGCCGGCCACCTGTGCCGATGCACAGGCTACCTGGGCATCGTCGCGGCCGCCCGATCCGTGTTGCCGAAGTACGAGGGGGAGGCGCATGAATGACGCCTGGACCGGCCGTTCGGTGCCACGCCGTGAGGACGACCGGTTGCTCCGCGGGGCCGGTCGCTACGTCGACGACATCGACATCGACGGGCAATTGCACGCCGCCTTCGTGCGCAGCCCCATCCCTCACGGGCTCGTTCGTTCCGTCAACACGGCCACTGCCCGGGCCATGCCCGGTGTCGTCACCGTCGCCGTGCTTGCCGATCTCGGCGCGCCCAAGCCGATGCCGCCGTTCCTCTGGGACCGGGTCCCCGCCGAACTGCTCGCCGAGGTCAAGCCCACCCTGAATCCGGCGCCGCAGTATCTGCTGGCACACGACCGGGTGCGCTTCGTCGGTGAGGCCATCGCCGTCGTCGTCGCCGAATCGCGGTACCAGGCCGAAGACGCGGCCGAATACGTCGACGTGGACTACCAGGAACTGCCGCCAGTGGCGACGGTGTCCGCCGCCGTAGCCCAGGACGCACCCCAACTCCACTCCGGATGCGATCTGAACGTAGCGGTGGACATCTCGGTGGGCTCGGAGGTCTCCGTGGCTGCCGCCGCGTCCGAGGCCGCGCACGTCGTCCGGGCGCGGTTCGAGACCCATCGCCAGACGGGGCTGCCGATCGAGACCCGCGGCGCGCTGGCGGATGCCCCGACCGCGGACGAGGTCAGAATCTGGTCGGCGACCCAGAACCCGCACGCGCTGCGGCGGGCGATCGCTCGCCTCGCCGACCGTCCCGAAGACAGCGTCCGGGTGATCGCCCCCGATGTCGGCGGCGGCTTCGGGGTCAAAGGGGTGCTCTACGCAGAAGACGTGATCGTCGCGCTGCTGGCCACCAGGCTGCGGCGTCCGGTGAAGTGGATCGAGGACCGCTACGAGTTCTTCTTTTCCAGCACCCAGGCCAGGGAACAGATCCACGACGTGGAGCTCTGGCTGTCGGCCGATGGCGACATCCTCGCGTTTCGCGATCATTTCGACATCGACTGCGGAGCGTACAACCCGCTCGGTCTCGTCATGGTATACAACACGATCGCTCACCTGTGCGGCCCGTACCGGGTGCCGCGTTTCGCGATCACCGGACGCTCGATCCTGACGACCAAGGTCCCCACAGCACCGTACCGGGGCGCGGGCCGACCGGAGGGCGTCTTCGCGTTTGAGCGCCTGCTCGACACGGCCGCCCGGCAGCTCGGCCTCGATCCGCTGGCGTTCCGGCTGCGCAACATGATCACGCCGACCGAGATGCCATACCGGAACGGCCTGCTCTACCGGGACGGCCAACCGATCGAGATAGAGGGCAGCTTTGCCGAGATGCTCAAGTGGGCGGCGACCGCGGTCGAGCACAACAGGTCCCGCGACGTCGAGGATCCCTCGGCTGAGCGCCTCGGGATTGGCATGGCCTGTTATATCGAGGGCACCGGCATCGGGCCCTTCGAGGGCGCATCGGTACATGTCGACCTCACCGGCTCCGTGTTCGTCTCGACCGGCACCGCCTCGCAGGGCCAGAGCCACGAAACCGTATTCGCCCAGATCTGCGCCGACCAGCTCGGGGTGGACCCCGAGCTGGTGACAGTGACCGGCGGCGACACGGCCAAGGTGCCCAACGGCTGGGGTGCCGTGGCCAGCCGCAGCGCCGTCGTGGCCGGCTCCGCGGTGTTCGAGGCAGCCAGCGAGGTCGCCAGGAAGGCCAGGGAGCTGGCGGCGCATATCCTCAAGGCCGACCCGAGCGATGTCGTCCTCGACTCCTACGGCGCGCACGTGGTCGGCATCGAACAGCCGGCGCTAAGCCTCGCCGAGCTCTCGTGGCGCGCGATCTTCAGCACAGACCGGCCGGCAGGCATGCATCCTGACCTGCGGGCCGTCAGTTACTTCGAACCCCGCACGGTCACCTGGGCCAGCGGCGCCCACGCCGCCGCCGTGCTCGTCAACACCGCCACAGGCGAGATCAAGCTGCTCGACTACGCGATCGCACACGACTGCGGCCGGGCACTGAATCCGGCGGTCGTCGAAGACCAGATCATCGGCGGCCTGATGCAGGGCCTAGGCGGCGCGCTGCTCGAGGAACTCGTCTACGGCGAGGATGGCCAGCTGCTAACCGCGTCGCTCGCCGACTACTTGCTTCCGACCGTCGGGTTGCTGGACGGGCTCCAAATCAATCACATGGAGTCGCAGTCGCGGCTCAACCCGCTCGGCGCCAAGGGCATCGGCGAGGCCGGCACGATCCCGGTCGCTGCGGTCATCGCGAACGCAGTGCAGGACGCCCTGGGCCAGGACGCGGCCCTGATCACCGAGGCCCCGCTTACCCCAGTCAGGGTCGTCGCAGCCCTCGATGCCGGACCCACTCATCCTCTCTAAGGAGCTGCCATGACGACAGCGCAGAACGGCCTGCCCGACCGGCTGGACCGCACCAGGGCCTGGATGGCCGGGCAGGACATCGACACGCTGTTCGTGTACTGCTACAGGTCATCGCTGACGGCGCACTGGACCGGATACTGCCCGCGACACAGCGTGACAAATGCGAGCCTCGTCGTCATAACGCCGGGAAGCGCTGTGCACGTCACCCGGCTGCCTCTGCATAGCGCCACCGCGGAACGGGAGAGCACGGCGATCACGCAGATCTGCGCGGCTCGCTCCAACTGGGCCTCGGCCGATACCAGCGACATGATCGACGCCGCCCTGGGCTGGCTGGGCAGCCGGGCCGCCGCGCCGCGGAACGCCTTCGCGGCTTACCGGCCCGAGGCCGGGGTGAAGGACGAACTCGCCCAGCGGCTGCCAGGCGGACTTGTCGACGTGACCAATCTCCTGACCGAGCATCTCGCGCCCAAGGACCCTGATGAGATCGCCCGGCTGCGGGTGGCCGCGCGGTGCGCGCAAGAGGCGTTCTACGCCGGCGTTGCGGCGATGAAGGCGGGCGGCGTCGGCAACGACGCGCTGCGCGCGGCCGAGACGGTGCTGCGCGACTACGGGTCGTTGACCTGGCATTGCTTCGTCGGCGCGACCGACGCCCGGGGCCGCAGCCTGCTGCAGCCCTCGAAGTCAATCCTCACTCCCGGCACCACCGTTTTCTTCGAGGTGATCCCGGACGTGGAGTCGTTCTGCCCCGAGGTCGTCTCGTCGGTTTTTATCGCCGAGCCGCCGCCGCGAGCCGCCGAACTTGACGCCCTCATGGCCAGGTCGCTCGACGGGGTCCTGGCCACGATCGGGCCGGCCACCACCTTTGCCGACGTGTTCGCCTCGGTCGTCTCCGAGTTGGAGGGCGCGGGCTTGAGCCGCGACGACATCACCCGCCTAGGTCACGGGACGGGCATCGACAACATCGAACTGCCCGAGTACATCAGCGAAACCGACAACCGTGCGCTGGGTGTCAATCGCGTGATCTCCATCCACCCCAACGTCGGCACCGAGCAGTTCGGCACCATACTGCGCGGAGGCACGATAATCGTCACCGACACCGGGGCCGAACGGCTGTTCAGCCTGCCGGCCGGACCGCTCGTCGCCGGATAACCGGGCCCGCCTATGCCTGCGCCCCCTCCACGAAAGCCTCAGCGGCAACGGTCGCCGCCGGCAAGCCCTCGCGGCGCTTTCGCTCTCGCAACAGCGTCGCTCGCTCACCGAGCATGTGAGACCGCATCACGGCCTCGGCCCAGGCGCTGTCCCTAGCCCGCAACGCGTCGACAAGGTCGAGATGGTCGGCAAGATTGCGTTGCAGCCGGCTCTGCATAAGCACGCCCGGCGACGCATTTGGCGAGAGCAACGTGCTCGGGAACTCAACCAGCGAGATGACGATCTCCTGCAACCTCTCGTTTGGTACGGCCCGGACTAGAGTGGAATGGAAGTCTCGATTCAGGTCGCGAATTACGTCGCGCCGCGGCTCGGAACTCAGGACTTCCGCCTCTTCGGCCTCGCACAGCGTGCTGAGCTTGTCGATGTCGGGCGACTGGATCGTTTGTGCAGCGCGGCTAGCCGCGTGGCTTTCTACCAGCGCTCGTAGCTCGTAAATATTTTCTAGATCGTGAGGAGACCAGGTAGCAACTCGCGCTCCGCGGTGGGGCAGCATCTCGACAAGGCCTTCAGAACTCAGTCGGCTGAGCGCTTCCCGAACCGGTGTCCGACTCACTCCCAAAAGCTCGGCGAGGTCGTTTTCTCCGAGCTTCGATCCGAGTGGGTACTTACCTTCTAGGATCAATGAGCGGAGCCCCGAGTATGCGATCTCAGTCGCGCTGGTCGGCGCGGCCGATGTTCCTTGATTAGCAATACTGCTGCTTGATCGTCTTGCCACTCGCTAAGTATCCAGAATGATGGCCTCGAATTGCAATACGGGCCGCTCGGGAGCGCCGGACGGGGCCGCACCGCGGCGGCGGGCGCACGCGTCACGGAGTTGTATTTTCACCCCGTGGCCGTCCTCTGCCTTCCCGGAAGGAGGACCGAGTCGCAGATCCTTCCCGGACAAGGAGAACTCATGGAGCTGGGGACACGAAGGATCTTCGCAGGGCTAGCGGCGGTTGCGCTGGCCGGCGGCGCGATGGTCGCGGCGGCTCCGACCGCCTGGGCGGCCAGCACTCAGTGCGGATGGAGCTGCGTCACCTTCGCCGCCGAGGCGTACGGCGACAGCTATGTCGCCGCGGTTCTCGCCCGCGGTGCGGAGCAGGGGTCGGCCGCCACGCTCGCGGCCAGCGGCAACCACGAGCAAGAGGACTTCGAATCCATCTACGTGGGCACCACGACCCAGTTGTGGCAGGACGGTCTCGTCCCGATCACGCTGGCCAAGAACTGGCCAGGATACAAGGCGTACGAATACGAGTTCATCCCGGGCTCACAGGCCAGCGGCCTGTGCATCGGCACTGCCACCGCCGCGGCGGACGACACCGAGGTCAGCCTTCAGCCCTGCGGGGTCGACGACCATACGCTGTGGCTGCCGGAAGCCAGCGAGTCGGTCGACGGGTACGAGCCGATGATCGCCGGCACCGACACCCGGTCAACCCAGCCTTACGTGCTCACCGCGGGCAGCACAGGCAGCGCGCTCTTCACGTACGAGCAGGTATCTCCGGTGAAGACCAGCCAGCTGTGGCAGGAGGTAACTGGCGTCCTGTGACGCTTTTCGGCCTCCGCAGGACCAGTCGGCCAGCCGGCCCGCCAGAGCCGACGCCGGCCGGTCCTGGCGCGTTCCGCGTGAGGCCTTGACTGACAGTATTCGTTCGTGAGAACTTACCGTTCGTGGAGACTTACGAAGCGGTCCTCGAGGCGCTGGGTGACCGCACCCGGCGCCGGATCGTGCAGCGCCTGCGGGCGGGTCCCGCGTCGGTGGGCGAACTGGCGGCGGCGCTGCCCGTCAGCCGCCCCGCGGTCTCCCAGCACCTGACCGTGCTGCGGCGCAGCGGCCTGGTCAGCTACTCCGAGCTCGGCACCCGCAACGTGTACCGGCTCGAGCCAGCCGGGCTGAGGGAACTGCGGGCCTGGCTGGACGACTTCTGGGAGACCGCCCTTGGCCGCTACGCCGAGCGGGTCCGCGACGACAACGCCGGCGGCGGCGCGCCGCCGCGTCACGAACGTCACGAATAGGAGGGACTTCCCGATGGCCGACAATCTGACCTCGGTCGAACCTGTCCGTAAATCCGTCACCGTCCCGACGACCCCGCCGCGCGCGTTCGAGCTGTTCACCGCGCACATCCAGGAGTGGTGGCCGCTGCCGACGCACTCGGTCGGCGGCGAGGATGCCGTCGGCGTCGCCTTCGGCGAGGGTGTCGGCGGCGCGATCGTCGAGACGCTGGCGGACGGCAGCACGTCGGTATGGGGGACGATCACCGACTGGGAGCCGCCGCACCGCGTCGCCTTCACCTGGCACGCCGGCCGGGCCGAGGCCGACGCGACGCGCGTCGAGGTGACGTTTGCCCAGGACGGGCCCGGCAGCACCGTGGTGCGGGTGGTTCACTCGGGCTGGGAGGGCCGCCCCGACGGCGCGTCCGCGCGCGAGGGCTACGAGTCCGGCTGGAACCCGGTCATCGGCAGCTTCGCGCAGACAGCCGCGACGCTGCACCAGTAAGCTACCCGCCCCATGTGATTCCCACGACGTCGGCCATGTGGTCCGGCTCGTCGAAGTCCCCCGAGGTCGTGTGAGGCAGTTCCAGGCCGACCTGGACTCGCTTGGCGTGTCGGTCGTAGAGCACCGTGTACACGGCGGCCGATAGGTTGGCGCAGTGCCGGGTGGGGATCACTAGGAACCGGTGGCACCGGGCCAGCGTGGCCCGACCCAGAGATCCATCCTTCCGGCCCGAATACGTAGAGCGCGAGCTCCGGGTGCACGAAGTGGATCAGCGATTCCGCATTCCGCCGCAGTTCGACGGCCACCGGGACCACATCTTCGAATGCGTCGAAGAACTGGTCCGCCTGCTTGACGCGGCTCGCACGGCGGCGCCCACGTTATGCGGGAACTTGGATCGACCAGCGCGACGGCGGGGCAATCCCATCACCCCGCCGAATCGGCCCGGTCACGATACTCACGAATTCGATGATGCCAATCGCGACGTCCGAGAGCGACCCTATTTCTGCGCCTTCGCCTGCATGGAGCCGCGTTGATGGTGTGCTCGCGGCGCCGCAGGCGGTCTAACCGTCGGTACCGCCGGGTATCAGGATCAGCTTTCCGCCCGCGCGGCCGCTCTCGCCGAGTTCATGTGCCTGGGCCGCCTGATCCAGCGGCAGGGTCCCGGCGACCCGCTGCCGCAATCCGCCCGCCGAGGCAAGCGCGGCGAGCGCGTCCATGCCGGTGCGATCCGGCTCGACGAGGATGCCGGTGACACGGACGCGTCCGGCGGCCGCCGCGCGCAGCGGCTCGATGTCGGCGGCGCTCGGCACGCTGATCAGCAGGCCGCCGTCGCGCAGCACGGGCAGCGAGGCCATGCCGACCGCGCCGCCGACCAGGTCGAGGACGACGTCGATATCGGCGACCTCATCGGCGACGTTTGCCGTCGTGTAGTCGATCGGCTCATCCACCCCGAGCTCGGCGAGGAATGCCTGGTCAGCTGGTCCGGCGGTGCCGACCACGTAGGCACCGGCGTGCTTGGCGAGCTGTACGGCAAGGTTGCCGACACTGCCTGCGGCCGCCTGGATCAGGACCCGGTCGCCGGCCTTGATGGCCGCGGTGTCGATCAGGCTCTGCCGCGCGATCAGGCCGGCCAGCGGCAGTCCCGCCGCTTCGGCATCGCCGATCCCGTCCGGCGTCGCGGCCAGCTGGCGGGAGGGGCAGGTGACGTACTCGGCATACGCGCCGGCCTGGCGGGGGAACCACGGCATCCCGAAAACCCGGTCTCCCGCGGCGAACCTGGTCACGCCCTCCCCGACGGCTGCCACGACGCCGGCGACATCCCAGCCCAGGATGAAAGGCGGCGGGCCGAGGCGGCCGCCGTCCGCCCTGGTCTTCCAGTCCACCGGGTTCACCCCGGCCGCCAGGACGCGGACAAGCACCTCCGTCCCGCCGGGCTCGGGTCGCGGCGCGGTCACCATGTGCAGGACGTCCGGAGGACCGAGCCTGTCCTGGCTTACCGCGCGCATGGTCGTGTCCGGCACCGTCCCACCGTACCGCCGATGCCTGGCCCGGCTGGCCGCCGCCGCCCCGGTCGGCTGGCCGCCGCCGGCCCGGTCGGCTGGCCGCCGCCGGCTACAAGATCGTCTCGACGATGGCCAGGCTGACGTTGTTGAACGGATCAGGGTCGGGGCTGGCCGATGTTGCCTCGGCGAGGACCAGCGCGAGGCCTGCTCCGGTGGCCTTGACCGTGATCGTGTCCCGCACCGACGCGCCGTCGGCCAGGTACGGCAGCGGCCAGGTGATCTCGTCGCCGTGCCGGGTGCAGCCGGTGCTGCACGCGATCTCGGTCAGCGAGGCGGGCAGGGCCACCGTGGCGACCACGCTGTTGGCCGTCGCCGGGCCGTTGTTGCTGACGGTCAGCGTGCAGGTGCCGGTGCCCCCCGGCCTGAGGCTGCCCGGGCAGGACAGCTTCGCGGCGATGTCGGCCGGGCCGCGGGCGAGCCCGATCGTCCAGCTGAAGGACGCCGAGCCGGTGGTGCCGCCGTTGTCGGTCGCGGAAATCGTGACGGAGTAGGTCCCGGCCGTGGCGGGCGTGCCCGTGATCGCACCGGTGGCGGTGTCGACGGACAGCCCGGCGGGCAGGCCGGCCGCTGCGTAGGAGGCGATCTGGTCACCCTTGTCCGAGGACGCCGCGATGTCGAGCGCGCCGATCGGCGTGCCGACCGTGCCGGTCTGCGCGCCGGGGTTGGTGACGGTCACCACGTCCGGGCCGGAGACCAGCGTCTCGCCGTCATAGACGATGTCCGTGATCGTGTCGCTGGTGCCGGCCACCTGGTCGCCGTTCGCGACGATGGCCGCCCCCGTCACGTTCCCGGCGCAGCCGTTGTCCTGGATGAACGCCAGGATGTCGGTGTAGGTGTCGAATTCCGGCGTGTGGGTCAGGGTGCTGCACGTCCCCGAGGCAGCCGGCAGGACCGACCAGTTGCTACCGCCTAGAAGCGAATTCGACGGGTAGCCGGCGATCGAGTCGCCGTCTGCGAACTGGATGAGCCAATGCGGGGAGCCCGCGCTGTAGTTGTTCGTCGTGAAGGTCGGGGCGGTGGACGGCGCGGCCGAGGGCGGGCTGTTGATCGTTATCTCGGCATACGTGGAGCCGCTCGGCGACCCGACGGTCAGGACGGGATCTCCGGCCGAGTCCCACGCGGCGCTGGCACCCGTTCCGCTCGCGGACAGCGTCACGCTCAACGAGGCGGCGGCGTCGGCGGTCCCCGCCAGGGCGAGCAATCCGCCGGTGACGGTCAGCGCGGCACCGCCTGCCGCCAGCAGCCGGACAATCCTGTGCATAATAGGCCTTCCGAGTTGCGGCCGGACTCTGCCTGATCTTCGGTGATCATGCTAGCGACGCGGGAAATGGCTCGCCAGCCGCGTTCGGCAGCGTGCGTCATGGCCGGGCAGCCGCAGCCGTTGCCCGGCCGGGCAGCAGGAGAGCCGGGACGACTGCCAGGACGGTGAATCCCAGGCACCACCAGAAGGTGTGTCCGAACGCGGTGGCGATGCCGCTGATCCCGGTGTGGTGCGCGCTGGCCTGGCCGGCCAGGATGACCGCGAGCACGGCGGCGCCGAACGCGCCGCCGACCTGCTGCGTCCGCACCTGGAGCTGCACATCAGGCCGAATACGGGAAATCCGCCGGTTCAAGCCCTCCACCGCCTCCCGCCGATTGCCGGTCGCAGCCGGGTCCTGCCGCACCTGCGTCCTGGACGGCATCCTGGAGCGCTCACCCGCCGGGCACGTCCGCCGCCCCGCCGTCCCGGCTGAATCACCGACCCTCGGGTTCACCCGCCTGCAGTTCGAGGCCCTGCTCACCGCCGCCCGCCAGTCACCGGACTCCTGCGACTTCGCGCTGGTGGCGATGCTCGGGCTGCTCGGTCTGCGGATCTTCGAAGCTACCAGTGCGCTGACGTCGGCGACCTCGGCGAAGAACATGGCCACCCGGTCTTGCGCGTGTACGGTAAGGTCGCCGCGGACCTGGCTGCGGCGCTGGCACTGGGCGGGACTGCCTGGCCGACATCGCGGTGCTGCGGGAGCAGCCGGGCCTGGCCGGGCCGGTCACGTCGGACCCGGTGGTCTCCCGGTTGGTCCGGTCCCTTGGCAGCGGACGGGCCGCGGGGGCTGACCACGATCCGGGCTGCGCGGGCGGCGGCGCGGCAGCGGGCCTGGCGCTGGCCGGGCAGAACGCGCCCGGCGACGACGGCGGCCTGGTCATCATCGACCTGGACGCCACGATCGTGATCGCGTACTCGGAGAAGGAGCAGGCGCCCCGGCCTGGAAGAAGACCTTCGGCATCACCCGGTGACCGCCTGGGCCGACCACGGCGAGGCCGGGAACGGGAAACCGCTGGCCCTGGTGCTCCAGCCCGGGAACGCCGGACACCTTCGGCCCGGGCCTGCCGCCCATCCGCGACTGGACCGAACAGCACCACGACTTCGTCGGCTACATCACCGGCTTCGACCCCGGCCAGCCCGGTGACCGCCGGACGCTGGGCTACGGCGATGACGAGCAGGTCTGCATCGTGACCGTCGGCGGCTCCGGGGTCGGCGGCCACCTGCTACGGCGGGTGATCGCCGCTTTCCCCGAGGCCAAGGAGCGCGTGCCGGGCCTGCGGATGATCGTAGTGGCCGGGCCGCAGATTGACCCGGCCAGCCTGCCCGCCCAGGAGGGGCTGGAGATCCGCCCCTACGTCCCCGACCTGTACCGGCACCTGGCCGCGTGCGACCTGGCGGTCGTCCGGGGCGGGCTGACCACGACGATGGAGCTGACCGCTAGCCGGCGGCCCTTCCTGTACTTCCCGCTGTGCCATCACTTCGAGCAGAACCTGCACGTGCGCCACCGGCTGGACCGCTACAGGGCGGGATGGTGCATGGACTACCAGACCGCCGGGCCTTCGGACATCGCCGCCGCGATCGCCAGCGAGATCGGCCGGCCGGTCGACTACCGCCCCGTCGCCGCCGACTGTGCCGCCCGCGCCGCGTCCCTGCTCGCCAGCGTCCTTTTAGCAACAAATAAGATGACCTCACGCCCGCCTTCGTGCCTGGCATCCGTGGCCGCGTCGATGACCTCGACGCCAGTCGGCAGGGAATGTATCGCCCTTATGAGCACCTGCGTGGCATTCAGCGCAGGCGATGCGCAGCAGCCGTGTACCCATTTCCGGGGGCTGGTCAGCCGTCGGCATGCTCGTCGGCTTGCCATGCGACTGGCCTCAGGGTTTGGCTCGCATTTGCCCGGATGTCGTTGCGAGGAGGCCTGCAGCGAGCGTGATGCTGGCGGCTGTGATGTAGACGGTCTGCAGGCTGGCCGAGTCAACGAGGATGCCCCCGAGCGCGGAGCCTAGGGCGATGGAGATCTGGAGGTTGGTGACGTTGACGGCCGAGGCGGCTTCCTGTGCACGGGGGGCGGCCTGCAGCATCCAGACCTGCGCGGCGAGGGGCATGATGCCCCATGCCAGGCCCCAGGCTGCGACGAGGATGCTGACCAGCCAGGCTGTGTTCCCGGCGAACGAGAGCCCCAGCAGCAAGACGGCGACGGCGATGGCCGAGCCGGCGAAGCTGCCGACGAGGCTGCGGGCCACGAGCCGGCCGCCGGTCAGCGTGCCGAGGATGCCGCCGCAGCCGTAGCCGGCGAGCAGGCCGGACACCAGGCCGCTGTGCAGGCGGGCGTGATCGAGCAGGAACGGCGTGATGTAGGTCGAGGCGGAGAACTGGCCGATGAAGACCACGGCGCTGGCTATCAGGCCCAGTCGCGCGAACGGCAGCGAGAGAACGCCGGTCAGGTCGCGGATCGTAGTGTGTCCGTCCGGCGCGATGCTGGGCAGTACCGCTGCCTGGGCGGCGACGACCACCAGGGCGGCTCCGGCGGTGGCCGCGAAGGTGCCGCGCCAGCCGAGCAGGTTACCGAGAAACAGGCCTGCCGGCAGGCCGACCACCGTTCCGGCTGAAACGCCGGCGACGATGATCGAGATGGCCCGGGTGCCGCGGGCCGGTCCGACCAGCTTAGGACCGACGGGAGTGACCACCGTCCAGAAGCCGGCGATGGCAATGCCGAGGAGGACCCGGGCGGCCACCACCACGGCGAAGTCCGGGGCGATCGAGGCGATCCCGTTGGAGACCAGCACGAGCAGGTCGAGGGCGAGGATGACGGTACGCCGGTTTGCCTGGCCGGCGCCGGCGAACAGCAGCGGCGCGGCGGCCGCTGCGCTCAGCCCGGGCACGAGCACCATGAGCCCGGCCAGCCCGAGCGAGACATGCAGGCTTCCGGCGATGCGGGGGAGGAACCCGACCGGCAGGAACTCGGTTGTCACGATGACGAAGGCGCCCAGCGCGACTGCCGCGACAGCTAGCCAGCCGTCCCGGGTCGTCCCGGGTTCCGTCGCGCCGGGCGCCGCGGTAGGGACCGCCTCCCCGGCTATCCGGGGTTGACCGGCGGCCGCGCCATCGCCCGACGCGGCGGTATGAACGGTCGGATCAGTGTTCGGTGTGTCGCAGATGACACCGGCGGAGCAGGAGGGGCTGGCCACCATCCTGATACTTGACATGTCAAGTATGTTATATCGTCTCCTGATCCCGGAGGGCACACGCGTCCCTCCGGCAGCGAACCGTCAAATACAGGGTCGCAGTAGTTCGCGAACGATGCCGGGCGACAGGGCACGGGTCCTGCCGGCGGACGCTGTGAGGCAGGCAAGGGGCTGGAGCGCCTGCACACTCCAGCCCGCCTGCGAGCTAGAGCGCAGGAGGCCTCAACGGTGAGACGTCCCCGCGGCTAGCCCCGCATCGCCGCGCAGAGGATGGCCGTGCGCCATGAGCCCGGGAAGACGTATCGACTCGCCGACCGTCAGCTGCTCCCGCCATCACCCTTCACCGGCGGGGCCGCCAGCGTCCCATCCTTGATGAGGCCCTCATAGATGCCCGACAACGCTTGCTGGAACTCGCGCCGCAGATGCTCAGGCAGCCCGCCGAAGAACAGCCGCCGGACGAGGGCGACATGGGCAGGCGCCGCCCGCCGGATAGTCTCCCGGCCGAACGCAGTCAGCCGCACATCTGTGGCACGGCGATCCGACTCGGAGGCAAGCCGCTCGATCAGACCGCGCCTGGCCATACGCGACGCATGATGCGACAGGCGACTTAGCTCCCAGCCTATGTACGTCGCCAGCGACGACATCCGCATCCGCTCGCCAGGCGCTTCCGACAGAACACTGAGCACGTGGTAATCGCCCAGCGAGAGGTCGCTGTCGGCGAGCAACTGGCTGTTCATCTCGTAGCTCATCCGGAGCTGAACCTGCATAAACGTGATCCATATGCGGGCTTCCGTACCGTCGAGCCATATCGCATCAGGCTGAGATGGACGATCCGGGCTCAGAGCAGCTCACCCCCAAGTCGCAGCGTGACAGGCCACCACGGACTGACGATCCCACATGTGCGCCCCGGCCGCATCGCCGAGGCACGCCATGGCTCGGGCCGCTGCGAAGCCCGCGGCCTGCTCGCGGCGACGCGGGCGTGCCTCAGCCGACACGGCGACGGCACCTGGAAGGCGAGATGGCACTGGACCCGTTAGCTGGTATCCCCGTCGTCGACTGCGCTGCGGCGCTGCCGTGGTACGAGAGGACCCGGGCAATCGCGCGCGCCGGACCACAGATAAACAGATAAGGGACGCATGCCCGGCTCGAACGCCCGCGTCAAGCCAGACTGTGCTCATCGACCGTCCTGGCGGTACGGACGGCCGTCCGCTATGCGACCGTGGACAGCGCAACATGACGGCCCGCAGGGCTACAAGGTGACACATGACGGGACAGAGAAGACGGCCAGCCAGCGGCAGAATCCGCAGCTAGCGGGCCGTTTTCTGCTGATGTCGCTGGTGTTGTGTCTAGGTTCAGGACATCGTGGACAGGGTGCCTCAAGACATACAGGACATCTGGTGCGGCGAGCCTCCGGTGCTGATGTGGCTGGCCAGACGCTGCAGGAATGTCGAAGGGCCGGCTTGTCGTCACCGCTGTCACCGTTGAGAAGCGCCCGGTCAGCGAGGTCGCGAAGTCCTACGGGGTCGCCCGGTCGTGGATCTGCACGCTGCTGGCCCGCTACGAGGCCGAGGGCGAGGCGGCGTTCGAGCCGCGGTCCCGGCGGCCGGAGACCTCCCCGCCGGCAATCAGCGACCACGCGGCCGGCCTCGACGGCCACTCCCGCTGCGTCCTGCCGCTGACGGCCCGCGCCCGGGTCACCGGGCCCGCCGTCCTGCAGGCCTTCCGCGCCGCCTGCGAGCGGCACGGCGCGCCGGCCTCTACCCTGACCGGCAACGGCATGGTCTTCACCACCCGGCTGCCGGGCGGCCCGGGCGGCCGCAGCGCCCTGGAGCACGAGCCGCGCCGCCCCGGCGTCAAGCAGGAGAACGGCACGCCGGACCACCCCAGACCCAGGGGAAAGCCGAACGGTTCCAGCAGGCAATGAAGAACTGGCTCCGCGCCCGGCAAGAACTACCAGCCGACCGGCAAGCCAGCAGCCTGGCCAGAGAAAACACCGCGACCCTAACGCGGCAACTGAAGCGGCATCCGCTTTTCCTGTTCAGCCTTGGCCTTGTCGAGCCGCGGAGGCGCGGCCTTACGGCGATACAGGTACACCGGGTCGTTGGCCTGGTTGCGCTCCTTGTCCGCGGCGGTAGCCGGTCGCCGGGCTACGTTCTCTTCCGCTAGGAGCCACTCCTACTCCGCATCCGCGACCGTGATCGCTGCCTGGAACGATTCAGCGACGCAGCTGGGTCCACCGTGCCGCGACCTCGGGAGGGCCGGAGATCTCTAGTGCGCCGGGCTGCTGGCGGTTGGTCAGCCACAGCAGCAGGTCCGACCTGGTGGCGCGGATGGCGGTGTCTGCCTTGCGGTGGGCGGGGGCGGCGACTACGCCGGCTCGTTCGTCCAGATCAATCCACCACTCGCTGGGGCCGTCCGTTGCGTGCAGGTGCAGGGACCCGGCCAGGCCGACGATATCCGGCTGGCTCAGCAGACCGGGCAGGAACTCGGTCAGGAACTCCTCGATGCCCGCGGCGGCGACGTGCCCGTCGAGAGGCGCGGGCAGCGATCTGGTGTCGAGGCTGGCTGCACGCTGAGCGTCCCAACGGTGGATGGCAAGTTCCACGGCGAGACGGCGCCGCCACCAGCTGACTCGCTGGTCGCCGCGGCTGGAGAAGGTCCAGGTCCATGACTCAGGCGGCGCGGCCGTCAGGATGGTGAGGGTCCGGTCCAGGTGGGCCTCGTACCATGTCGCCAGCGTGTCCCGGTCAGCAGGCGGTGTCTCCCGGTCGCGGCGCGGCACGGCCTGGCCGCTGGTGACGATCTTTGCGATCCAGCCGAGAATGGCGCCCATATGGCCGGTGAGGTCGGCGGCGTTCCAGCCGGGGCAGTCCTGCACCAGGCGTGACCAATCGGACTGCGCGGCGGCGAGGAGGTCACGTCCATCCGCCGCGGCGACCATCAGCAGGTCTAGTTCAGACTCAGACACGGCCGTCTGCCTTTCCGCTAAGTGCCGGGACCGCCGATGCAGGTGCCCGGCTAGCCGGGCGGGCGGCGCGGTCTGTGCGGCGGTCCCTGCCTCACCGAGTGAAGATCGACGCGAGATGCCAGGTAGCCATCATGTGCAGTCCTCGGACGCGTTGGCTGCGGGCACCGTCGTCAGCATACTGGGCCGCCTGACGGCGTTAGCGTGTCGGCAGCGACGGTGTTCCGGTGCTACTTCAGGCGCCGGCTTCCGCCGTGCCAGTCTTCCTGGATGCCGGTCTCGCCGGGGTTAACTCCGAAGCTGCGCAGCTGAGGCCGTTCTCGCAGGCTGCGCTTGAGTTCGGCGAAGCCGGAGAAAGAGGCGAGCCCGACGACGTGGTCCCATAGCCGCACTGCCTCCTCGCCAGCCGGCAATCGGCTGATGACCGGCCCGAAAAACGCGGTCCCTCGGGGCGGCCCGAAGTGGATGATCGGGGTACCGACGTCCTTGCCGGTCAGCGCGAGCGCCTCCTCGGTTTCCGCCTGCAGTTCGCCGTCCCAGCCGGCGTCATCGAGGGCGTCGGCGAGCGACGCGGGCAATCCGGCCTGCCCGAGCAGGGACTCGACGAACTCGCGGCTGCCCTGTTCTTCCGGCCCTAGCGCGGGCGCCGCGGCGGAGTCGAACGCCTGGGTGCCGATCGCCTGGTAGAGAGGCCCGACCGCCTGACGGCCGTGCTCGGCGCGGGTCCGGGCGGCCACCCGTAGCAGCCGCAGCCCGGCGGTATGGCCAGCCTCGTAGCCGGCCGGGAAGTGACTGTCGTAGTCGACGTCGGCGTTGATCAAGCGCAGCGAGATGAACCGCCAGTCCACCGTGTAGTCGCGCTGCGCGGCGACCTTCCGGACCCATTTGCTGGTCATCCAGGCGAACGGGCAGAGCGGATCGAAGTAGAAGTTGATGTCCGCGTTGTTCATGGCATCCGGTCCCATGGCTCTCAGGACGATGCCGCGGCGTGCTGGCGCAGGTACCGGGCCAGTCCGGTGACATCCTCGGGGACGAGGCGGCCGATGGCGCCGCTGGAGTACACGCTCACTATCACCTTGCCCTGCGCGTCCAGCACGAACCCGGTGGACTGCAGGAACAGCGGATCGTCGTTGACGAACGCGCCGGTCAGCGCGGCGACCGCGCGGGCGTCGGCGCTGTGCCCGAGCGGGAACGTGAGGCCGTGCTTGGCGATGAACTCCGCGGTGGTCTTCTCGTCATCGACCCAGAGAGCGGCCATCCGGACGTCGGCCTGGGCCAGGGACTCGCCGGCCCGCTGGAACGCGCGGAGCTGGGCGACGCAGTAAGGGCACCACCCTCCGCGGTTGAACAGCACGACCCCGAACTGGCCTGCGAACCAGTCCGGAACCTGGATGGCCGGTGCGCCAGGACTGTTGAGGGTCAGCTTAGGGAAGGTGTCGCCCGGGTGCAGCAGGGGCATGCCTGCCTCCTTCATGGATTTCGTAGCCTGAATCCGTTTGTACGGTTAGCGGCGCCGGGCGGCCGGGGTGTTACCTCGTCGCTTCCGGGAAGGACAGCCGCGGTCCATGGGCGCGCTGGCTAGTTGTGACGGCGGCGGTCATCCGGAGAAATGGGTTCGGGCGCGGGGCAGCCGCACACCGTCCACGTCGATGTCGGTCTTCTCGTTGTAGAAGGCGACTAGGCCGGCGATGGGCAGCAACTGGCGGGTGGGGAAGTCATAGGCCCAGGCGAGATCCTGGTGGGCCTCGCGCACTTCGCCGCCGACGCGCACCGACCAGTAGGCGCTGGTCACGCCCTTGTACGGGCAGGCCGTCTGGGTACTGGTCGGCACGAGATGACTGAAGTCGACATCGGTGCGGTCGAAGTAGTAGCGGGTCGGCAGCCCGGTCTCGAACACCAGCACCGGCCTGGCGCTCTCGGCCAGCGTGATCCCCTCCAGCGAGACCCGGATGTGCCGGTGCGAGCGAAGCGCGTCGACGCGGACGTAAGGGTTGCGGGGATGGACGAAAACCTGCTCATCCTCCTCATACCAGGAATCCAGCGCGGCCCAGTCGAAACGGGCCGTCCCAGCCACCCCGTCAATCGCCTCGTCGCCGAAGACACGCACGGTGCCCGGGCGATCCGCGCCGCCAGCCCGCAGGCCGTGACGGCGTGCTGTCCCCTGGCGGAGGCGCTGCTCATGGTGCTCATCCACCAGGAAACTCTGGTCCACATCCTCAACCGGGATGTAGTACTGGGGGTAGTACGGCCATTCCCACACGTACCGTGCCCGCGTGCTGTCGAAGATCACCTCGCCGCCCAGCGTTGCCCGCACCCGTCGCGGCGCGGGTTCGACGTGATTCGCCTCCGCGATCATCTGCGGATAATCGCGGTCGGCTACGGGTACCGCCATCGTTCCTCACTCCGTAAACCTGTAACAGAACTACGTACAAGGGTGAGCGTCACCGACTCCGGGATTCTTACCTTCTGGGCACTCAGCCGATTGCCGCGGTGACGCGGCCGTGGCGTCTTAACTCTCTACGAGGCAAATCCACTGATGGCTGTAAGCAGGCCGTCGAAGTCCTCGCCGCAGGGGCCGCAGGCACGCAGGTGCACGGCGACACCCGGGAAGCGGCGCTCGGCCGCCTCAGCGCCACCGGCGCGCACGACGTCGACGTAGACGTCCAGGACTTCCATCGCCCGCTCGCACCCGACATCCCGCGGATCAGTCCGCAGGAACTCATCGAGGACCCGCCATCCGGTCATGGCATCCCTCCCTCCGCATCCAGGTAGCCGTGAGCGACCAGATGCGCGCGGATCTTTCGCCGTGCATCGAACATCGTCTTGTAGAGCGCGTTCCGGGTCGAACCGAGTTCGACGGCCAGCGCGTCCAGCGGCACCCCATCGACGATGATCGCCACGAACACGAGGCGCTGCCGCTCGCTCAACACCTCGGTTACCGCCCGGCGCAGGGCGGCGGCCAGTTCCCGTGATTCGGCGTGCTCAGCAGGATCGGCACCGAGCCGGTCCGGAATCCGTTCCCACGCATCGCCGGACATCGGCGCCGGAGGATTACGCCAGTAGTGGCGGCCAAGCTTGGCTGACACCTCCAGGATGACGAATTTGCACGCCCAGGTCGTGAAGCGACTTTCCCCGCGGAACCTGTCCAGTTTGGCGGCGATCGCCAGCAGCGCGTCGTCGGCTGCCTGGTTGGCGAGGTCATCCTGCTCCCGGCCCTCAACAAAGGCGGGCAGGCTGCGCCGCCGCAGTTCGGCGCGGGCAACCCGCAACAACAGCCCGTGAAGGCGCGCCAGCGCCGGTTCCCGCTCGGCAGGAACAGTCAGGCACCGGAGCCATTCGCGGGACTCCTCATCGAGAGAGCCGCGATTTCCGGTGGCCGCCGCGGCCGTGCGTTCCGCCGAAGACATGCCCCGAGTCTAGGACGGGCTCCCGTGACGGTCGCGTCCCCGGGTAAGGGGCGGCCAGACCGGGCCATCAGAGGCGCCGCCTCGATGGCAGCGACAGGGCACGGGTCGGCTCGGCCTGTACTTCGGGCGTCGACGCCGGGAGGGTAAGAACGTCACCGATGGTGTCAACGGTCGGGCTCGGTGTGGGGAGTTCATGGCCGGACGCTTCGCCGAGGCGGGCCTGAGAGTGGCGGGCATCGAGTCGGCCCTAGTCGGCGGGGAATGTCCGTACTGGGATGCGGGCCGGGCAAGGAGGCACCGGCCTCGCGCTGACCCGTCCGCGGCGCGGCAATGGAACCGGGTCGTAATATTGGCATGCGGGCCGCTGATGTGCGGCCCTGCTGACGGCACCGGCACGGCTGCCGCCGAGGAGGTCGGCCTGAGCGACCGCGTACGAGGCGATAATGACGGGCTGGGATGAGCTAGACCGGTTCCTGCGAACCGATCCGCGCGACGTGGGCTGCGACGAGACGCTGCGCATCCTGCACGTCTACGTCGAGCTCATCCTGGACGACGAATCAGGCACCGAGGCGGCCCGCCGGTATCCCGGTGTCGCGGCGCACCTGCTCAGCTGCGGCCCGTGCGCCGAGGACTACCAGGGACTGCTGCTGGCCGCCGGGGAATTTCCGGCGTGACCGGCGCCTGCTGACCACTCTCGTCAACCCGCCCCTGCTGTGCTCCGCCTGTTCGCCGACTAGCCTGCGCTGACCCGCGCCGTCGGCGACTGTGGCGCAACCGAAG
>JASHTQ010000576.1 GCA_030040475.1 Streptosporangiaceae bacterium | reverse complement strand
GTGGCGAAGACGGTCCAGAGCATGCCGATGAGGAACATCCACCAGCCGATCGCGAAGCCGAGGGCGGCGGCGGCGGCGCCGAGGCCGAGGAACAGCGGCCACCAGCTGTGCGGGCTGAAGAAGCCGATCTCGCCGGTGCCTTCGGCGATCTCGCCGTAGCTGTCGTCTTCCGGGCGCTTGGGCAGGCGGCGGCCGGTGAACAGCACGTAGAAGCCGGTCAGCACGGCCAGCCCGACGGCCATCGCGAGCGCGACCGTGCCGGTCGGGTCGTGGGATGTGTACCAGTACACGATGTCCGCGCCGCCGAAGAAGATCCCGCAGCCCAGGAACAGCCAGCCTTCGACCTTCATGTCAGGTACCTACCCTATTTCGGGGTCTGGGAGAGTTCCGGGATCGTCTGCTCGAGCCCGTGGGAGTCACGGCCCCACTTGATGTGCGGGTAGTGCGCCTCGAACGCGGGCCGCTCGGACCTGATCCTGGGGATCCGGTAGAAGTTGTGCCGCGGCGGCGGGCAGCTCGTCGCCCATTCCAGCGAGCTGCAGAAGCCCCACGGGTCCTCTTCGGTCACCTTGACCCCGTGCCGCCAGGTCACGTAGACGTTCCAGAAGAACACGAGGACGGATAGGGCGAGGACCCACGAACCGACGGACGAGATGATGTTGAGCGTGGTCACGTTGCCGGGCAGGCCGGGGTAGTTGGCGACGCGCCGCGGCATGCCCTCGACGCCGATCCAGTGCTGGACGAGGAACGTCAGGTTGAAGCCGATGAACATCAGCCAGAACTGGATCTTGCCTATCCTGCTGTTCAGCATCTTGCCGGTCATCTTCGGCCACCAGAAGTAAAAGCCGGCGAACATCGCGAACAGCACCGTGCCCGCCAGCACGTAGTGGAAGTGCGCGACCACGAAGTAGGAGTCCGACACCGCGAAGTCCAGCGGCGGCGAGGCCAGGATGATGCCGGTGATGCCGCCGAACAGGAACGTGACGAGGAACCCGATCGAGTACAGCATCGGCGGCTCGAAGGTGAGCTGGCCGTGCCACATCGTGCCCACCCAGTTGAAGAACTTCACCCCGGTCGGCACCGCGATCAGGAACGTCATGAACGAGAAGAACGGCAGCAGGACCGCGCCGGTGGTGAACATGTGGTGCGCCCACACGGTCATCGACAGGCCGGCGATCGCGATCGTCGCGGCGATCAGCGTCTTGTAGCCGAACAGCGGCTTGCGGCTGAACACGGGGATGATCTCGGTCACGATGCCGAAGAACGGCAGCGCGAGGATGTAGACCTCGGGATGGCCGAAGAACCAGAACAGGTTCTGCCACAAGATGGCCCCGCCGCTTTGCGCGCTGAATACCTGCGCGCCGAGCCGGCGGTCGATCTCGAGCACGAGCAGCGCGGCGGCGAGCACCGGGAACGCCATCAGGATCAGCATCGAGGTCAGCAGCGCGTTCCAGCAGAACATCGGCATCCGGAACATCGTCATGCCGGGGGCCCGCATGCAGAAGATCGTGGTGACGAAGTTGACCCCGCCGAGGATGGTGCCGAAGCCGGACAGCACCAGGCCCATGATCCACATGTCGGCGCCGACGCCGGGTGAGTAGATCGCGCTGGTCAGCGGCGAGTAGGCGTACCAGCCGAACGACGCCGAGCCGCCGGGGGTGAGGAAGCTTGCGAGCAGGATCAGGCCGCCGAACGTGAACAGGTAGTAGCTCAGCAGGTTAAGCCGCGGGAAGGCGACGTCGGGCGAGCCGATCTGCAGCGGGATCAGCTCGTTCGCGAACCCGACGAACAGCGGGGTCGCGAACAGCAGCAGCATCAGCGTGCCGTGCATGGTGAACAGCTCGTTGTACTGCTGGTCGGACACGAAATGCTGGTCGGGCCCGAGCAGCTGGATCCGCATCAGCAGGGCCATGATCCCGGCGCACAGGAAGAAGAAGAACGAGGTGATCAGGTACAGGTGCCCGATGATCTTGTGGTCGGTCGAGGACAGCCAGTAGGCCAGGATCGACCCCTTGCGCTCGGTCCTCAGCTGGCGCTCGGGCGTCGCGGTGACCGGCTGCTCGATCGTGCTCAAGACGCGCTCCCGGATGACTTCTGCGCCGCCTGTTCGGCGGCCATGTACGTCTGGAACTGCTGCGGGGTCACTACCTTCAGCGTGAACAGCATCCGGCTGTGGTAAAGGCCGCACAGCTCGCTGCAGTGCCCGAGGAAGGTCCCCGTCTGCGTGACCGTGACCTCGAAGTGGTTCGGGTGGCCGGGGATGACGTCGCGCTTGAAGAGGAACTCGGGCACCCAGAACGCGTGCACGACGTCCGCCGACGTCAGGTTGAACCTGACGGTCTCGTGCTCGGGGATCTCGAGTACCGGCAGGTCGCACGCCGGCGAGAGCGGCCCCGCGGAGCAGTTGCCCTCGCCCCACATGTCGCCGGTGTTGGTCACGCCGTACTGCGGGTAGTTGAACTGCCAGCTCCACTGGAAGCCCAGCACGTTGACGGTCACCTGCGGGTTGGGCGGCAGGGCGTCGATGTAGTTCTCGTCCTTGGCGGTGAAGTAGAAGAACACCGCGATCAGCACGAACGGCACCGCCGTGTACAGGATCTCGATCGGCATGTTGTAGCGGACCTGCTGCGGGAGCCTGTTGCCGCGCTTGCGGTGGAAGATCACCGCCCACAGGATCAGCCCCCAGACCACGGCCCCGACCGCCAGGCCGGCGATCCACGAACCTTGCCAGAGCGTCAGGACGGTCTTGCCCTGCTCGGTGATCGGGTTGGGGAAGCCGAGACGGGTGAACGTGTCGTTCGTGCAGCCGGTCAGGCAGAGGAGGCCGACGGCTAGCGCGACCGTCATGCCCATGGCGCGCGCGCGGCGCACCCGGCGGGGACTGGGGCTGGTGCTGCTGCTGGGGCGCCCAGCGGATCCCGGTCTGCCCGAGCGCTGCTCGACGGGGTCGGTAGTCAAGGCGAGGGCCTTCCTCGGTTCTGCTACAGCGTGTCGTGCAAACAGTATCGCGCGCCGCCCCGGAGCCAGCGACGACCCCCACATGTTTCCGCCATCTTTGAGCTCGGCGCGCGTACCGGCGCCCGCGGCGGGCATGATGGGAGCGTGAGGGTGTGCGGATGAACCGGCGGCGGACCCGCTTTTTCTGGCGCGATGCCGCGCCCCGCCGTAGCGGCCGGCCGATCGCCGACGCCGGTTCCGTCCCTTCTTTTTCCGCCGAACGAACCGTGGTGTCACCGGCCGCGATCGTTCCTGTCCTGACTATCGACGCCCTCGGCCGTAAGTGCCCGATCCCGATCATCATGCTCGCCGAGCAGATCAGGGATGTCCCGCTCGGCGCCGTGGTCGCGGTCCTCGCCGACGATCCCGCGGCCTATACCGACGTGCCTTCCTGGTGCATGATGAAGGCCCACGAGTTCGTGACCAGCCAGGAGCTCCCGCGCGGCTGGGCACTGTTCATCCGCCGCATGGTCTTAGCTCAGGTCGGCTTGAAGCGGTCGGTAAACCGGGGGTCGTCTTCCCACCAGGGCTTGGTGGTGTCTGAGGCATCGTCGGACTGGGTTCCCTGTGGCCCCGGCGTCAGAACGGGCTTGGGGGTACCTGCGGCCTGCCTGGCGTCCAGTTCGGCATCGATCCTGGCCGCGTCGGACTCGTCCTCGCGCATCAGCTGGATCAGCTGCGCGGCGAGGAACGGCAGGCCGACCAGGTCGCCGAGGATCCAGAGCACTCCCCCGCCGATCACCTGGTCCGTCTGCAGGGTCGGCCCGAACGGCCAGGCCAGCGCGTGGTAATAGGACGCGCCGAGGAGGTTCTGGTCCGCGATGACGGCCAGGCCGAGGAACGCGTCGCCGATCACCTCCGCGCCGGTGATCCACATGGAGACCCCGTAGGAGTACGCCTTGGGCACCGGGTCGACCCGCAGCAGCGTCCAGAAGAACACGAAGCCGGGTGCCATCAGCGCCAGGAAGGTCAGCTCGCGCACCGTGCCGCTGTGGAAGACCGCGGTGTACCAGGACGTGAAGTACATCACGAACGGCACGGCCACCAGGACGAACGGGGTGATCGCGGGGAACGTCAGGACCCGGGCGAGGCGTGACCGGATGACCGCCTCAAGGCGCGCGCCCGCGCGCGGGAAGACCGCGATCACCAGCGTGATCGGGCGGCCCATGGCCAGGAACAGCGGGACCACCAGGACGAGCAAGACCGTCTGGACGGCCCGCGCGTAGAACAGGATCGGCTGGTAGACGCCGACCCAGGACATCGTGGCGATCACCAGGAAGCCGAGCCCAAGGCCCACGAACCAGATCGGCCGCGCCACCGACCAGCTTCCCGGCCGGCGGCGGACCAGGCGGACGCCCAGGAGGTAGCCGGCGCCGAGGACGACGATGAGGGCCAGCATCACCGGGTCGAGGGTCCACTCCGCCAGCGCCCGGGTCGGCGTCAGCGGCGGGGGTCCGTGGTACCCGACCCCCGACGCGAGCGCGGTTCCCATGCCAGCCACGCTACCGCCGCCGGATGGCACCGGCGCAGCCAGGGGCGCGAGGAGGCCGGGAAGCTCAAAACACGCCGCGAACAAACAGGAATTTCGTGCGGGATAAAGCTCTGTTTCTGATCAAATCGGGCTATACACCGCCAAAGCCGACTTGCGCATTGGGGCGATAATGGCGGAATGTACCCCGTAGGGGTTCGTCAGCCGGGGCTGGCTTCCCCGTGTCCGATCAAGCCTCGTCGAATCCGATCGAGATATCACATCGGCCAAAGGAGCGGATCTAGTGCCACATATTGTTATCAAAGGGTTGCGTGCCGCCGGGATAACGGCAGCGGCGACCGCGCTGGCCGTCGGTGTGCTGACGACGGCCACGGCCCAGGCGCAGCCCACCACGGCGCGGACTGCGATCGCCGGGACCCAGCCCACCTGGGCGACATCGTCCACGCTGCTGTCGCAGCAGGCGGTCACCAACGGAAGCATCACCGCCCGGGTGTACCTGGCCGGCCAGAACCCGGCGGGCCTGGCCGCCTTCGCCACGGCCGTTTCCACCCCCGGCAACGCGCTATACGGCGATTACCTGACCCCGTCCCAGCTGATGGCGAAGTACGGGCCGACAACGGCGCAGGTCAGCGCCGTCAACAGCTGGCTGAGCGGGGACGGCCTGACCGTATCCGACACCGGTGCCAACGAGCCGGTGGGCGGTTACGTCGAGGTCACCGGATCGACGAGCCAGATCGAGCAGGCGTTCGGCGTGACGTTCGGGATGTACAAGGCGCCCGGCGGCCAGACCGCCCGAGCGCCCGAGGAGTCCGCCACCGCGCCCGCCGCAGTGGCGAGCGACGTGCTGACCGTCAGCGGCCTGGACACGGCGAAGCACATGGCGACGCCGGGCGACACGCTGCCGCCGCCTGGGTACAACTACTGGGTCGCGCCGCCGTGCTCGCAGTACTACGACCAGGAGATCGCGGAAACCGAGCCGTCCGCGGACCTGGTCAAGCAGCCCTGGACGAACTGCGGCTATACCCCCCGCCAGATCCGCGGCGCCTACGGCGTCACCCAGTCAGGGGAGACGGGCAAGGGCCAGACGATCGCGATCGTCGACGCCTACGCCTCGCCGACCATGCTCAGTGACGCGAACGCCTACGCGCAGGCCACCGGCGACCCGCAGTTCGCGCCCGGTCAGTACACCCAGGACCTGGCCAGCGACTTCACCCTGACCTCACCGGACGAGTGCGACGCGCAGGGCTGGTACGGCGAGGAGACGCTCGACGTCGAGGCGTCGCACGGCATGGCGCCGGGCGCGAACATCACCTACGTCGGCGCGGCAAGCTGCACCGACGAGGACCTTGTGGCGGCGCTCGCGCTGATCGTCGACAACCACCTGGCCAGCATCGTCAGCGACTCGTGGGGTGAGCCCACCGACGAGGCGAGCCTGATCCCGGTCTACGACGAGATCTTCCAGGCCGGCGGGGCCGAGGGCATCGGCTTCTTCTTCTCCTCCGGCGACTCCGGCTACGAGAGCCCGGCCGAGGACCCGGGCTCGGACCAGATCCAGACCGACTTCCCGACCTCGAGCCCGTACGTCACCTCGGTCGGCGGCACCAGCCTGGCCATCGGCCCGCAGAACAACTACGAGTGGGAGACCTCGTGGGGCACGATCCTCGACCCGCTGGCCGC
>JASHTQ010000575.1 GCA_030040475.1 Streptosporangiaceae bacterium | reverse complement strand
GGCCGACCACTTCAGCATCGTCTCGCCGGCGACGCTGACCGGGTCCGGCGTCCCGGGCGCCCTGGCGAGCCTCTTCACCCCGTGACCGCTGGCAGTGACCACTGGCAGGGCGCCGCGCCCGCTCCGCTGGCTCGGCGCCCTGCTGGTCCTCTACCTGGCATATCCGGTCGGGGCGTTCTTCGTCCGCATCACCGGCGGGCATAACGAGGGCTGGAACTTCCCCGGGCTGTGGTCCGCCCTGTGGGTGTCGGTCGCGGGCTCCACCCTCTCGCTGCTGATCGGGGTGGTGACAGGAGTCCCGCTGGCGTACGTCCTGGCCCACCGCCGGGGCTGGCTGTCCTCGGTGGTGGGGGTGATCGTCCAGCTCCCGCTGGCCGTGCCGCCGCTCATCTGCGGCATCCTGCTGATCTACATCGTCGGCCCGTACACGTTCCTCGGCCAGCTGTCGGGCGAGCGGCTCACCCAGACGATGTACGGGGTCGTCATCGCCCAGTCGTTCGTCTCCGCGCCGTTCCTGGTCGTCGTGGCCCGCAGCGCCTTCCGTGCCGTCGACCCGTCCCTGGACGACGTCGCCGCCACCCTCGGCCACGGTCCGGTGGCCCGGTTCCTCCGCGTCGACGTGCCCGCCGCGGCGGACGGCCTGCGCACCGGGATGATCCTCATGTGGCTGCGGGCCTTCGGTGAGTACGGCACGACCGTGGTCCTCGCCTACCACCCCTACAGCCTCCCGGTCTACGTCGACAACCTGTTCTCCTCCGGGCCCCTGTCGCTCGCCGAGGCCCCGACGATCCTCGCCTTCGGCGTCGCCGTGCTGGCGATCGTCGCCGTCCGCGTCCGGCGCCCGGCCCGTGTCAGGCGCCGGCCGATCCCGGCGGGGCGTGCTCCCGTGCCGATGCCGCCGGCGCCGGTGGGCTTCGACATAGACGTCACCGTCGGGACGTTCCGGCTGCGGGTGGCGCACCCAGAAGGCGGCCACCGGCTGGCCGTCGTGGGACCGTCAGGCTCGGGCAAGTCGGTCACGCTCCGGGCCCTCGCCGGGCTGCTCGGGCCGGACGCCGGGACCGTCACCTACGGTGATGCCGACGTGAGCCGCATCGCGCCCGAGCGGCGCCGGCTCGGCTACGTGCCCCAGGGCTTCGGCCTCATACCCGGGCGGACGGTCTGGCAGCAGGCGGTCTTCGGCGTCGACGCCGATCCGGCCCGGGCCGCCTGGTGGCTGGAGACCCTCCACCTCGACGGCCTCCTCGACCGCCTGCCCGAGCAGCTCTCCGGCGGGCAGCGGCAGCGGGTCAGCCTGGCCAGGGCGCTCGCCGGGGATCCCCGGGTGGTGCTGCTCGACGAGCCGTTCTCCGCGCTGGACGCCCCGGTTCGGGCCGAGCTGCGCCGCGAGCTGCGCCGCCTCCAGCGCGAAGTCAACCTCTCCACCGTCCTCGTCACCCACGACCCGGAGGAGGCGGCGATGCTGGCCGACGAGATCGTGGTCGTGAGCGACGGGCAGGTGCTCCAGGCAGGGAACTGCCGCGACGTGTACCAGCGTCCCGACTCGCCGGCGATCGGCCGGCTGCTCGGCATCGACAACCTCTTCGAGGGCGATGTCCCTGTCGGCCTCGCGACGGGCCTGCCGCCCGGCGCCCGGCTGCTGTGGCAGGTGCCGCCCGAGTCCCTCCTGGTCCGCCCAGGAACGTCGCCGCCTGACGGCGACGGCTCGGCCCTCGACCTCGGCCCGGGGCGGGTGACCGACGTCGTCGACCTCGGTCGCAGCGTCGAGGTGGTGGTGATGCTGTCCTCCGGCATCGAGCTGCGGGCCCGGACGCTCGAGGTGCCCGACCTCAGCGTCGGCGCCGCCTGCCGGGTGCAGGCCGACAGGGAGGCCGTGTCGGTCTGGCCGGAGTCGACGCAGGGAAGCGGGGGCCGGCCTAGCGCGGCCCCCGCTTCCCTGGAGCAGTTACAGCTGGGTGGTGACGGCCTTGACCTCGGTGTAGGCCTCGAGGACCTCGTGGCCCATCTCGCGGCCCCAGCCGGACTGCTTGTAGCCGCCGAACGGCAGGGACGCGTCGAAGACGTTGTAGCAGTTGATCCAGACCGTCCCGGCCCGGAGCTTCTTGGCCAGGGCGTGGGCCTTGGAGATGTCCTTGGTCCAGATCCCGGCGCCCAGGCCGTAGGTGGTGTTGTTGGCCTCCGCGGCGATCTCGTCGAGGCTGCGGAACGGCTCGGCGACCACGACCGGGCCGAAGATCTCCTCGCGGACGATCTTCATGTCGGGCCGGGTGTTGGTGATGACGGTGGGCTCGACGAAGTATCCCGTGTCGCCGAAGCGGCCGCCGCCGGTGACGGTGGTGGCACCCTCGCTCACGCCGGACTCGAGGAATCCGGTGACCCGGCGCAGCTGCTCGTCGGAGACCAGCGGGCCCATCTGGGTGCCGGAGTCCATGCCGGGGCCGAGCTTGATGCCCTTGGCGATCTCGGCCACGCCGTTGACGACCTCGTCGAAGCGGTCCTCCTGGACGAACAGGCGGGACCCCGCCACGCAGCACTGGCCGTGGTTGAAGAAGATCGCGTTGGCCGCGCCCTCGACCGCGCCGGCGTCGGCGTCGTCGAAGACGATGTTGGGGCTCTTGCCGCCGAGCTCCAGGCTGACCTTCTTCAGGTTCCCCGCCGCGGCCTGCACGATCAGCCTGCCGACCTCGGTGGAGCCGGTGAAGGCGACCTTGTCCACGTCGTCGTGGGCGGCCAGGGCCGCGCCCGCGGTCTCGCCGAAGCCGGTGACCACGTTCACCACGCCGTCCGGTATGCCGGCCTCGGCGATGAGCTGGGCAAGCAGCAGCGCGGACAGCGACGTCTGCTCGGCCGGCTTGAGCACCACGGTGCAGCCCGTGGTCAGGGCGGGACCGAGCTTCCACGCCGCCATCAGCAGCGGGAAGTTCCACGGGATGATCTGGCCGACGACGCCGACCGGCTCGCGCAGCGTGTAGGAGTGGAAGTTGGCGCCCGGCATGTACGGGACCGAGATGTTGATCGTGTTGCCCTCGATCTTGGTGGCCCAGCCGGCCATGTAGTGGAACAGGTCGGCGGCCAGCGG
>JASHTQ010000005.1 GCA_030040475.1 Streptosporangiaceae bacterium | reverse complement strand
ACGGGAGGTGCAGTGCGAAGAGTGCTGCTGCTCAACGTGACGTATGAACCGCTGACCACCGTCGGTCTCCGCCGGGCCGTGTGCCTGGTGCTCGGGGGCAAGGCCGAGGTCGTTCACGATGACTCGGGGGGCGCTGTCCTGCACGCGGCGTCGGTGGCGCTGGCGACGCCGTCCGTGATCAGGCTCAGCCGTTACGTACGGATTCCTTACCGCAACCGGGTCCCGCTGACCCGGGCGGCGCTGATGCGCCGGGACAACTACCGGTGCGCCTACTGCGGCCGCCGCGCGGAGACCATCGACCACGTGATACCCAGGAGCCGCGGCGGCCAGCACGCGTGGGAGAACTGCGTCGCCTCCTGCACGATCTGCAATCACCACAAGGCCGACCGGCTGCTGTCCGAGCTCGGCTGGTCGCTGGCCGTGCTGCCCGCCGTCCCGCGCGGCATGCACTGGCGCCTGGTCGGCGCGCAGCACGACGGCGACCCCCAGTGGGCCGCCTACCTGCGCGAACCCAGTGCCGCCTGAAACATACCCGGGCACCGGCCGCGCCCCATCATCCCCAGGCCGCCGAGCACCCTTCATTTATTTATGCCGAACGAGCCGTGGTATCACCCCACGGCCCGCCCGCTTGGCTCCCCTGGTTGCTCGGCGATTCCGGCCAGGTCCCCAGGCCTCTCGAGCATCCCGAACCTGCGGAAGTCGCGCTGCGTCAGCCCGCCCAGCATCGTCGCCGCCACCAGCCCGCCCGCGATCGGGAAGAACACCGCGGGTCCGAGGTGCTTCACCAGGACCCCGGATACCGCCACGGACAGCGGGAAGCTGCCGAACGCGCACAGTATCACCGCCCCCATCAGCCGCCCAAGCAGCGCGGGCGACGCCCATTTCTGCACCACGGTAAGGAGGGTGACGTTGCCGAGCCCGCTGGAGGCCCCGGCGACCAGCAGCGCGGCCGCGGCTCCGCCCTCGCCGATGTACGGCACCAGCCCGATGGCGAGTGAGAAGAGAAGGATGAACGGCACCGCGAACATCATCGGCGCCCGCAACCCCCCGGTACGGGCGGCCGCAAGCGTGCCGATCACGCCCCCGGCCGCGAGGCAGGCCAGCAGCGCCCCGTACCCCGCCGCCCCGAACCGGGCATGCGCCAGCGCAGGCAACGCCACATCCCCCATCCCCCCGCTGGTCAGGTTCGCCACGACGACGATGACCAGCAGCACCTGCAGTGCCCGCGACCCCCGCAGCAACGCCAGAACCCCGCCCCCCGCTGCACTGCCCGTCCCCGCCGGGCCGTCCGTGCCGACCCTCGTCTCCGCGACCCCAGTAGCATCACCCGCCGCGGCGGCCGCTGACCCGCTCGCGGCCCGGCGGGGGATCAGCGCCAGGGTCAGCGCCGACACGGCGAACGAGCCGGCGTCGATGCCGAAGGCCCCGGTGGACGACCCGGTCACGGCGACGAGCGCGCCGCCAAGTGCCGGGCCGAGCAGCGACCCGGCCTGCACCGCCGCCGTCGAGATCGCGTTGCCCGCCGCGAGCCGCTCGGAGTCCAGCAGCGACGGCATGATCGCGTACGAGGCCGGCAGGAACAGCCCCTCGCCGGCGCCGATCAGCGCGGCGATCGGGCCGAGCGCGGCCAGCGAGGCGATGTGCCCGGTCGCGAGCACCGCCAGGACCGCGACCAGCGCGCACCTGGCGGCGTCGGCCAGCAGCATGACAGAACGCGGCCCGATCTTGTCGGCCAGCACCCCGCCGAGCGGGATCAACGCGGTGCGCGGCACCCCGTAGCAGGCGAGCACGGTGCCGAGCAGGATCGTCCCGCCGTGCGTCGAGAGCACCAGCCACGGCAGCGCCACCGCGTAGCAGTAGTCCCCGATCGTCGACGCGAACTGCCCGCCCGCCAGCAGCCGGAAGCTGCGCACCGCCAGCGGCCCCGTCCGCCACGCCGCAGCCACTCGCCCCGTCCGCTGGCCTCCGGTAGGTTGGTCAGCCATACGCGAAACAGTAATTGCGAAGCAAGTGCTTCACAATATGCGCCTTGGTCACAGTCCTGTCACGCCGGCGGCCGGGTTACCATGCCGGAGGAGGACTGCGATGCGCCGGGACATCTTTACCGAAGAGCACGAGGCGTTCCGTGACATGGTGCGCGCCTTCATCGCGAAGGAGATCGCGCCCTATCACGAGCAATGGGAGCGGGACGGGGTCGTGTCCCGGGACGTGTGGCTGGCGGCCGGCCGGGCCGGCCTGCTCGGCATCCACATCGACGAGAAGTACGGCGGCGGCGGCGACCCCGACTACAGGTACTACGTCGTCCTGAACGAGGAGCTGGCCAGGGCGGGCGCGAGCGGCCCGATGTTCAGCCTGCACAACGACATGATCGGCCCCTACCTCGACCGCTTGTGCACGCCGGAGCAGCGGGAAAGGTGGCTGCCCGGCTACTGCTCGGGGGAGCTCATCGCGGCGATCGCGATGACCGAGCCAGGCGCCGGCAGCGACCTGCAGGGCATCCGCGCGACCGCCGTGCGCGACGGGGACCATTACCTGCTGAACGGGCAGAAGACGTTCATCTCGAACGGCCAGCTGGGCGACATCGTGATCGTGGTCGCGCGCACCGACCCCGGTGCCGGGCACCGCGGCATCAGCCTGCTCGTCGTCGAGCGCGGCATGCCAGGCTTCTCCCGCGGCAGGAACCTGGAGAAGATCGGCATGCACGCGCAGGACACCTCCGAGCTGTTCTTCACCGACGTCCGGGTGCCCGCGGCGAACCTGCTCGGCGAGGAGGGCGGCGGATTCGTCGCCCTGATGCAGAACCTGCCGCGCGAGCGCGTCACGATCGGCATTACCGCCCTGGCCATCGCGGAGCAGGCCTTCGGCGACACGCTCGCCTACTGCAAGGAGCGCCAGGCGTTCGGCCAGCCCATCGGGAAGTTCCAGCACAGCAAGTTCCTGCTGGCCGAGATCGCCACCGAGCTAGCCGTAGCGCGCGCCTTCACCGACCGGGCGATCACCGAGCACTGCGCGGACCGTCTCAGCACCGAGGAGGCGTCGATGGTCAAGTGGTGGAACACCGAGCTGTGCAACCGCGTCACCGACCGCTGCGTCCAGCTGTACGGCGGCTACGGCTACATGCGCGAGTACCCGGTAGCCCGAGCCTGGGCCGACAGCCGCGTCCAGTCCATCTTCGGCGGCACCACCGAGATCCAGAAGGAAATCATCGCCCGCAACCTCGGCCTGTAGCCTCGATCAGGATCTCCACATGTCGGACACTGCAGGCACGTCGAGTGACCACGGCAGCCGCAAAGGACAGCACGCCGCGCCGGATCACGCTTCTGGGGCGGTCGAGCCGATCCGCGTGCTGCGTTTCGACGCCGCCCGCCGCGCGGACGGGGCGTTCGACGAGACGTTCCTCGACGGGCTGCGCACCGCCCTGCACGAGATCGGGTTCCTGCAGCTCACCGATTTCGGTGCGACCCCCGGGCAGATCGGCGAGCTGACCGCGGCGGCGGCCCGGTTCTTCGCGCTGCCGCTGGAGCAGCGGCTGCGGCTGGACAACCGGCTGTCCCCGCACTTCCGGGGCTACACCCGGCTCGGGCACGAGATCACCGCCGGCCGGGCCGACGCCCGCGAGCAGATCGACTTCGCGCC
>JASHTQ010000574.1 GCA_030040475.1 Streptosporangiaceae bacterium | reverse complement strand
TGCGGCCGGGTATGCCGGTCTGCTCAGCTGGCTGTCCGGGTCCGGGAACCTCGCGGTGGCCGGCGTCGAGGGCACCGGCAGCTACGGCGCTGGGCTGGCACGGTACCTGGCCGCGGCCGGGATCCGGGTCGTCGGGGTGGACCGGGCGGACCGGCAGGACCGCCGCCGGCAGGGCAAGTCCGGTCCGCTGGATGCGGACAGCGCGGCGCGGGCCGCGCTGTCCGGGCGGGCGGCGGGGGCGCCGGAGGGCCGGGACGGCGCGGTGGAGGCGATCCGGGCGCTGATGGTCGCCGAGCGCAGCGCCCGCAATGAGCGGACCCAGGCGGTCAACCAGGCCCGTTCGCTGATCGTGACCGGCCCGGACGAGCTGCGGGCCCGGTTCGTCGGCCTTACTGCGGCCGGCCTGGCGGCGGGGATCGCGGCGCTGCGGCCCCGTCCCGGTGATGCCGCTGAGTACGCGGCCCGCGTCGCGCTGCGGGAGCTCGGCCGGCGGGTGGAGTTCCTCGACGGCCAGCTCGGGCGGCTCGATGACCTGATCGTCCCGCTCGTCACCGCCCGCGCGCCGGGCCTGCTGGCCCTCTACGGCGTGGGCCCGGACACCGCGGCCCTGCTGCTGGCCGCGGCCGGGGATCACCCCGGGCGGCTGCGCAGCGAGGCCGCCTGGGCGCACCTGTGCGGCACCGCGCCGATCCCGGCGCCGTCGGGGAAGGTCCGGCGGCACCGCCTGAACCGCGGCGGGAACCGCGAGGCCAACCACGCCCTGTGGCGGATCGTGATCACCCGGATGAGCGCCCACCCCGCCACCCGCGCCTACGCCGGCCGGCGCACCAAAGAGGGCCTGTCCAAGAAAGAGATCATCCGCTGCCTGAAGCGGTACGTCGCCCGCGAGGTCTACCGCCACCCGCGCGCCGCCTGCTGACGCTTCCTAGCTCCCGGGGCGGCCTGGCCCGCGAATCGGCTGCCGCCACCGGTGCTGGCCTCCGATCGATCCGCCGGCCGCCCCGCGCCCATCTCGGCTGCTGACCACGTGACCTGCTAAGAGCCTGCCCCCCGCCAGGAGCGGCCCATCCCTGTCATGTCCGCCCCAGCAGATCCCAAGGACCGCCGAATTCCGCTAAAGAAGGCCTTGACAACCCATAGGAGCATCGATCTGAAATTGTTCGTACCAGAGACAACTTGTCCGCTTACAGCGGTGGGTGACCGCGCCGGACGCTAGCCGGGTCTGGTCTGGCCGTGTTGATCGGGTCGATGTGACCTGCCGTTTAGAAGACGGCATGTACGCCAGAAGAGCGTGGCGCCGGGAAGCCACTGAGACGGGGGCGGCAGGCGCTAGGTCACCGTCGGCCCGCAGCCTCGGAGCACGACACGGACTACGCCGACCCTGATCAGCATCGACCTCACGCAACCACGGTCGTTCCGTTACCGGCCCGGTCTCGGTGATCAGCACCGCGGCGGAAGTCCGGCCGGGCAAGCCCGGCCTGCTACGGCGCTAGCTTGTTAGGACCCGCGTGGCGGCACGGCGGTAGTCTTCGACCAGGCCGGGCAGCACCCGGAGAGTGACGAGCGTGCCGCGGGTGGGGGCAGGCTCGATTCCGGTCACTTCGCACATCGCGGCGGCATGCTCCCGGCCCGCCACGACCAGGGCGCCGATGTGTATCTGGCTGGGATCGCGGGCCTCGTCCAGGAGTGCCCAGATCTCGCCGCTGCTGTCATCGTCGTTGAGGTCGGCGATGATGTCCACGACGTACGGCATCTCATCCCGCCTCTCTCCGATCGTCAGCTAACTTCATGGTACTTCGGGTTCAGGACCGGGGCGCCCAGCGCTGCGGGCAGGCGGGATAGCTCCCAGGCGTCGGCGTGCTGGAGGCGGATCGTGAAGTGAGGGCTCCGGAACGTCGGGAGCAGCCGGAACTCCCCGAGGTAGGAGACTTGCAGGCGGTGGATGACGCTGAACCTGCTGAGCCGGTCACGGAGCAGCTGGTCAAACGGCATGCCGAGGACCGCGAACACGGAGATGCCGAGCAGCGGCACCCCTTCCAGTGCCCAGAACTCCGCCGTTCGGGCCGCGTCCTGGGCGAGAGTTTCGGGAGTGTCGGGTCCCCCGCGGATCACCAGCACGTCCCCGCCGGGCGGGTCTTCCGGCCGCAGGCGGGCGGCGATATCCCTCCGCTCACGCATCGGTTCGCCCGCGCAGCCCATCTCGCGCCTGGCTGCTTCCAGGAACTCGGCGCGGAGCTGGCGCTCGCGCTCTGAAAAGGAAGGTGCCCGTCGGCCGGTGCCTTTGGGGCCGAGTTCCCGGCTGGCCCCGTTGAGTTCCAAGGTGTAGTCCTACGCGGCCTGCGCCAGTGTGCCTGAACAGACCAGTTCGATGATCTTCTTGGCCAGCCAGACGGTTTGCATCAACTCGGTCAGCGGTGGCCGCGTCGGGGTCCGGTTCGGCTTTGAGCTGTCCCCGGTGCTGCCCACTCGCTCGGTGGCACCGAGGAATCAGGCATCCGGGCGCCGAGAGGCACCAGGAACGAACGGGGCATGTCTCCCTTCCGGCTCAAGGCCGGAAACGGCTCTGCGTTCGGATCCTGGTGCCACAACCACCGTAACCCGCGGCGGCATCGCTGGCGATGCCACGTTCTGGCCAGCTCAAGGCGTGCCATTTGTGTGCCAAGCGCTGAGCATAGTTAGCTTCTCGCTGAGTATTACGCGTCGGCCATATATTCCTGTTGCACCAGGAGCGCCTGCGCGGATGTCCCATCTCGCCCACGCGGTTCGGGAGCTTTGTCTTCACCGGCCGGATGCCGTGGGGTCGTCAAGCTGGACCGCAGGCAGAGCGAGGCGAGGTCCGAGGAATTCATCAAAAGCGTTGGAAGCCGCTCGCCTGCCGGATGATGCCGACGGCTTCCGGGTGTGCGGTGAGGTTGTCAGCTGAGCGTGAGTGCACCGACTGCGCCAGACATGGCGACGTACTGCACTACTCTAATCGAGGTGACGAGCAACAGCCCCGAGAGCGCCCGCACTCCAGCCTCTCCCGAACGACGCGATTTCATCCACGAGATCGTCGCCGCCGACGTGCGCGAGGGCAAAGTCTCGGAGGTCGTGACGCGCTTCCCGCCCGAGCCGAACGGATACCTCCACCTCGGCCACTCCAAGGCTATCGCGCTCAACTTCGGGATCGCCCAGGAGTTCGGCGGCCGCTGCCACTTGCGCTTCGACGACACCAACCCGATCGAGGAAGAGCAGGAGTACATCGACTCGATTCAGGAAGACATCCGCTGGCTCGGCTTCGACTGGGGCGAGCATCTCTACTTCGCCTCCGACTACTTCCACCAGCTCTACGACTGGGCCGTACACCTGATCAAGGCCGGC
>JASHTQ010000573.1 GCA_030040475.1 Streptosporangiaceae bacterium | reverse complement strand
GCCTCAGGCCCCGCCATGACCGCCACGGTCGGCTCGCGCCGCCACTGCCGCGGTATCAGCGTCGACCAGGGCACCTGCTTGCGCCCGGTGAGCGGCACCGCCAGCGGAGTCCTGGCCAGCAAGCTGGTCAACAGAACCCCGCATGAGTAGACGATCACCACGGTCATCAGGATTACCAATGGCCACGAGATCACCTTGGTCAACCTTATCCAGTGATGATCGCTAAGCGCGGTAATGAACAGCAGCTGAGTCAGGTAAATGCCGTAGGAGTTGTCCGAGCCCGAATGCACGATGGCCTTGACCCGCGGCGACCGCCAGGGCTGCACCAGCGCCACGCCGATCAGGTACACGCAGGCGATCGCGCCGACGTTGAACGGGATCACGCTCGGCTGGAACGGGTCGCTGCCCGATCCGAGATCGCTGGTCACTCCCTGCGCGGACAGGTAGTAAACGGCCTCGGCAAAGATCGCCGCCAGCAGCGTGAACGCGATCACTATGGGCGCGTTCCTGCGTACCCACTGGTCCGCCTCGTGCAGGTGGAACGCCACCACCCCGCCACCGATCAGGTACAGCACGTACTCAAGGGAGTTCTCCTGCGCGTAGGTGACCAGGTCCTTCGGCAGCACGTTCCAGTGGGTCAGGATGCAGATCACCACCTGAAGCACGGCGGCGGCCACGATGACCAGGCCGTGGTGCCCCCTGGTCCGCTTCAGCAGCGCGAGCACGAGCGGGAACACCACGTAGAACTGCATGATCACGAGCAGGAAGTACAGCTGGTAATACCCGTGCCAGAGCAGGTCCGCCAGGTGCGCGAGCGCGGGCCCCGCGCTCGCGTAAACCGTGTCGCGGAACCCCCAGAAGAAGTAGATCAGGGTCCAGCACAGGTACGGGATCCCGACCGAGACGAACCTGCGCCAGTAGAACCGCTTGAGGTCGCCCCGCTGCAGGTTCATGTAGGCGTAGGTCAGCATGCACGCGGAGATGAAGAAGAACGCCTCGCGCGACACGTGCAGCAGCAGCAGCCCGGCGCCGGCGGTGAGGCTGGCGTAGGCCGGCGCGAAGAAGATGAGCGCGTGGGTGGAGACCACGCCCACCTGCTTGACCGGGCGCATGGCGTCGACCTGGTCGAGCCGCTGGCGGCCCGCCATCACAGGCCCGCCATCACAGGCCCGCCATCAGTACATCATCCGCGGATCACGGTAGTGCTTGAACTCGAGCAGGTTCCCCGAGGGGTCGACGAGCACGAACGTCCGGTGCTCCTCCACCAGCGCCTCGAAACGCGTCGAGACATCGGAGTAGAACGGGATCTTCCTGGTCACGGCGCAGGCGTGCAGGGCGTCGAAGTCCGCCGCGCTGCGGAACGTCACGCCGAAGTGGCGCGGGTACAGGCTTTCCGGCCGCGACGGCGTGCCCTCGGTCAGGTGGCACACCAGCTGGTCGCCGAAGAAGTCCAGCGTTATCCGGTCCGGGTAGCGCCTGGCCAGCTTGCAGCCGAGCTGGCTGACGTAGAAGTGCTGGGCCGCGTCGAGGTCGTGGACGGGAATGGCCAGGTGGAAGACGTCGTCGGTGGTACGCATCAGGGCAGGTCCTTTACTCGAAGGCGGTCAGCGTGTCGGCCCGCAGCCCGAGGCGGAGGGTTTCCAGGCCGATGACGCCCTGAGCCGGGATATTGCCCAGGTTCACGTTGGGCCCGATCCTGGTGACGAAGTGCGCCTGCAGCGCGGTGGTGGGCGCCTCTATGACCAGGCTGTCCTGGCTGATCCCCGAGGCGAGGATGTCCTCGATCAGGCCGAACCGCAGCGCGCCGTCGGGCCGGCAGATGCCGGACTTCCCGCTCTCCCTTGCCTCGAGCGTCACGAGCGACGCGCCGGCCGCGAGGTCCTCCTTGATGTACTCGACCCACTTGCTCGGCGGCAGCTGCTCGGAACGGTCGGGGTCCTTGAAGCCGACCTCGGAGACGACGGTGAACTCATCGGCGAGCTTGCGGACGTAGGTCGCCTTTTCCGAGTTGGACAACATGATCGTCCCGTTCGACACCTCCACGTACCGGCAGGACCAGCCGTGGCAGAACTTCCTGAAGTCCTCGAGCCGGCCCTGCAGCAGGTACTTCTCGAACAGCGTCCCGCCGAAGTAGAACCCGATGTTGTGGTCGGTCAGCACGTCGATCTTGGCGCCGAGCCCGCCGGTCACCACCGCGGTGCCCCAGCCGAACTTGACCAGGTCGATGTACTCGGCGGCCGATGACACCAGGTCCGCGAAAAGCGACACCGGGATACCGCCGTCGATCACCATCGTGAGCCCGTTGCGGCGCGGCTTTTCCGTCCTGGTAGGCAGCCGCAGGGCAGTCGGATTCATCGGATTCCCTTCCTCATGAGTTCGTCAGGTGAGTTCGTCAGGTGAGTGCGCAGGATGCAGGCGTTGCCGAGCGGCTCCCAGGCCATCCGCTCGACCGGGACACCGCCCAGGCAGGCGGTCAGCATCCGGAGCGTGCCGCCGTGCGCGACGATCACGACCTCCCCCGGGCCGGGGGAGAGCCCCGGCAGGCGCCGCGCCGCGAGGTCGGCGACGAATCCGGCCACCCGCAGGTAGAACTCGCGGAGGGATTCGCCGCCAGCGGGCCGCGCGTCGGGATCGACGACGCGGTTCTCGCTGATGCCGCTGACCGCGGGGGTAACCGCCGTGGTGGCGGAGCCCTCCAGCTCGCCGAGGCACCGCTCGCGCAGCCTTGCGTCGGGGGCAATGGATAGCCCGAGCACCGAGGCAAGCGGGGCCGCGGTGGCCAGGGCACGGTGCAGGTCGCTGGCGAACAGCGCGCCGACCGGCCGGTCGCCGAGCCGGCCGACGACGCCCCAGGCCTGGTGCACGCCGCGGCGCGTCAGCCGCGCCTGGTCGCAGTGTCCCTGCGCCAGGCCGGCGACGTTCCACGTGCTCTCGCCGTGCCGGACCAGCCAGACCACCCGGTGGGCGTCCGCGGCGTCGGGCATGGCGTCGCCGGTGAGCGTGCCGTGAACCATGACCGGCAGCGTGGAGGGCGTTAATGAAAGATCGATGAAATTAGGGCCGCCCACGGTAACATTCCAGGAACTTCTCAGCCAGAACTGATTCGCTGACCACGATGATCACCCATTCGTCCCCGATACCGCTGGCGACCGTGCCGGGCGGCGGTGCCAGGCTGCTCGTGGTGGACGACGATCCAGACGTCAGGCTCTCGCTCAAGCGCGCGCTGCGCCATGCGGGCTACTCGGTGACCGTGGCCGCGCACGGCGCGGTCGCCCTCGACTACCTGGCCCAGGCGCCCGTCGACCTGATCGTCCTCGACGTCCTCATGCCAATGGTGGACGGGTTTGACACCTGCCGCAGGCTCCGCGAGCGCGGCGACGCCACCCCGATCCTCGTGCTGACCGCCAGGGACGGCATCGACGACCGGGTGACCGGCCTGGAGATGGGGGCGGACGACTACCTCGTCAAGCCGTTCGCCCTGCGCGAGCTGCTGGCCCGGATCCGGGCCCTGCTGCGGCGCTCCCAGTCCAGCCGCGACATGCTCGGCTACGCCGACCTGACCCTGGACGCCACGGCGCGCCGGGTGACCCGCGACGGTCAGCCGATCGAGCTGACCAGGATCGAGTTCGCCCTGCTCGAGCTGCTGCTGCGCAACGCCGAGCAGGTGCTCAGCTACGACGTGATCAGGGAGCGGGTGTGGGGCTACGGGGAGGCCCCGGCGTCCAACGCGCTGCAGGTCTTCGTCGGGCTGCTCCGCCGCAAGCTCGAGGAGGGCGGCGGCAAGCGGCTGGTGCACAACATCCGCGGCGTCGGCTACGTCGTCCGGGCCGCGCCGTGATCCCCCGATGACCGGATCGGCCGGGCGCAAGGAGCGCCGGCCGCGGCTGTGGCGCCCGCTCATGCTGCGCACCCGCTTCACCGTCGCCGTGGCGCTGGCCGTGGCCGCGGTCACCCTGGCGATCACCGCGGTGGCCTTCTTCGTGCTCCGCTCCGACCTGCAGGACCAGGTCAAGCAGGAACTGCTGGAGCGGGGCGTCACCGTGCAGCATGAGGCGCACCGCTACGACGGGCACATACCGTCCGGGTGGATACCGCCGCAATCGGACCGGTTCGGCGTGGCCAGCCCGTACACGCAGCTGGTGACCTCGAAGGGGACCGTGTGGGCGCCTTCTGGCGGCGCCGGGCTGCTGCCCGCCACCGCCGCCGCGCAGCAGGTGGCGGCCGGGCGCCACCCTGCTTACTACAGCCAGACCACCATGGACGGGGTGCACGCCATGGTGCTCACCACGCCGCTCGCGCCGGGCCTGGCGATGCAGCTGGCCGAGCCGCTGAACACGGTGGACTCCGAGGTCACCACGGTGGCCACCACGCTGTCGCTGCTGAGCGCGATGGGCGTCGCGCTGGCTGCGCTGGCGGGCCGGGGCGTCGCCAGGGCCGGGCTCGCGCCGGTGGCCCGGCTGGCCGCGGTCGCCGAGCACGTGACGGCGACCGGCAACCCGGTCGGCGAGGTCGAGGTGCACCGCCCCGACGAACTCGGCCGCCTCGCCGCCTCGTTCAACAAGATGCTGGACGCGCTGCAGCGGTCCCAGGCCGCCCAGCGGCAGCTGGTCGGCGACGCCAGCCACGAGCTGCGTACCCCGCTGACCAGCCTGCGCATCAATGCCGAGCTCCTGGCCGCCAGTCCCGACCTCGCCGAGCCCGAACGCCAGGAGATCCTCGACCGGCTGGTCGCCCAGGTAGCCGAGCTCGGCGACCTGGTGGTCAACGTCACCGAGCTGGCCAAGGGCGAGTCCTCAAGCACCAGGCCGGAAGATGTCGAGCTGCACACCACCGCCGCCGCCTGCGTCCGCGTCGCCCAGCGGGACTGGCCGCAGACGCCCTTCATCACCGAGCTCGAGCCCGTCGTCGTCTTCGGCAGGGCCGAGCGGCTGCAGATAGCCATCCGCAACCTGCTCGACAACGCGGCCAAGTTCAGCCCGCCGGGCGCCCCGGTGACCCTCCGCCTGTCCGCCAGGGAGCTCACCGTCCAGGACCAAGGGCCCGGCATCGCCGCCGAGGACCTGCCGCACGTCTTCGACCGCTTCTACCGCGCGCGGTCGGCGCGGGCCGTGGCGGGCTCGGGCCTCGGCCTCGCCATCGTCCGCCAGGTCGCGGAAAGCCACGGCGGCACCGTCCGCGCCGAGTCCGTGCCTGGCAGGGGCACCCTCATCCGGCTGAGCCTGCCGGTCGTGGCCCGGCCGCCGGAGCAGGCAGGCGCCCTCACCGACGCGGCGGCCGAACCGCGACAGCCGAGTCACAGATGAGGCCACCGCTCCCGGCGGGCGCCGGAACCACCCCGTGGTCGCGCAGGATTTCCGCCACCTTGAGCTCGATCGCCACGTCGCCGTAGGCCGTCGGGTGCAGCCTGTCGCGGATGCGCGGGTACACCCACCGCCCGGTCAGCGGGTCCATGATGATGACGCCCGGGTCCGCGGCCAGCGCGGCGGTCACGATGGCCCGGTCGGTCTGGTAAACCCTGGCCGCGTGCGACCTGCCGGGAAACACGGTCAGCAGGGCGATCCGCGCCTGCGGCGCCTCGGCCCGGATCAGCGCGATCGCCTGCCCGACCCGCTGCCGCTCAAGCTGCAGCGGCTCCCCGATGTCGTTGTGGCCGGCCTGCACGATGACAAGCACGGGCCGCAGCGCCCGCAGTCCGATCCGGGCCAGCTCGGCGGCGACCGGCCCCTGCTTCAGGATGCCGCGCCGGATGTAGCCGGCCCCCGGATCGCCGTAGACCACGGCGTCCCAGTGCTCCATGTGGGCCAGCAGCACCGCCCACGAGCTGTCCGGATCGCCGGGGCCGACCCCGGCCGTGATCGAGGCGCCGACGATCGCCACCCGCGGCGCGGCGCTCTGCCCGCCGCGCTCGAGCCCGGCCTCGCAACTGGCCAGCTCGGCAGCCGAGAGCCCGCGATGCGGGACGGGACCGCGGTGCCGGACGGGACCGCGATGCGGGACGACGAGGCTCCGCGCAACGCTGGCATCCACATGCCCCCACGGCGGGAACTCCGCCCCCCAAGCCGTCGCCCAGAACGGCACAACAAGCGCGCCGGCCGCAACAGCGATCAGCACCACCCGGCGCCAGGCCACGGCTTAGTCTCAGCGCTCCTTCCGGCCCTGTCAAGGCACACAGAAACAAGATCTTTATTAATCAGAACGAACGGTGGTTCCCGCCCTCGGCCCGCCGTCCCGGCACGGGTGGTGCGGCTCAGGCCGTCGGCGTCCAGCCTGACGGCGCCCCCGTTGCGGCCGAAGCTCTACACCGACGGGCAGGCCGACGGCCCCCGACCGGTCGTGCCTGCCGGCTCGACGGCCCCACCGGGCCGTCGAGCCACAGGAGTCGCGTCGCCCGCCGGCCGGCGGCCGGTCACGCCCCGGGCAGGGCCGGGTCGGCGAGCCGGGCCAGCTGGAGGGCCTGCTGGTCGAACCAGTCGCCGGCGGCCGGGTCGTCGATGCCCCACAGCGGGTCGAACAGGGCCTGGGCCGAGGCGGTGGTGGGCCAGCTTGGCTGGGTGTAATCGCTGTAGTCCCAGGCCCGCACGCCGCCGGCCGAGTCGCACTGGCCGTCGGACTGGCCGGGGGTCTTCACCCACAGGTAGGCATCGAGCAGCGGCACCCCGGTGTCGGCGGTCGGCCGCAGGCCCAGCCCTGAGCTCGGCGGGTTGCACCAGTTCCCCGACGCGAGCGTGCCGATCACGCTGGCGGGCTGGTCGTAGGGCGCGGCGGCGTAGGCCTGCATGGTGTTCGGGCCGTCGCCGTTGCGGCTGGTGTCGATGACGAAGTGGGTGCTGGCGACGGCGTTGCCCATGTTCTGCGCGTACCACTGGGTGGTGAGGTCCCAGGTGCTGAAGTCGGACTGGGTGGCCGGGTAGTACTGGCTCGCGCAGGCCGAGGGGTTGTTGTAGTACGCGTTGGCGGCGTCGGTGACCATCGCGATGCAATCGGAGATCCAGGTCCCGTAGTCCACCAGTTCGGGCGTCGGCTGGTAGTTCGACACGTCGAGGAAGAACCCCTGCGCGTCCTGGACTCCCGCCTCGAGCAGCCGCTGGGTGATCGTGCCGACGGACTGCCACGCGCTGTGCGTGCCGTCCAGGTAGACGCTCACCCCGGGGTCGTGCTCGAGAGCGCCGACGGCATACTGAAGCTCGGCGATCCGCTCACTGTCTGTGAACGGGTACACCGAGGTCGGCAGCCCGCAGTCCGACGGCATGTTGCCGAGCGCGTCGGGCTCCAGGATGACGACCGCCTTGGCATTCCCGATGCCCTGGGCGAACCCGCTGATCCACGCCTCGTAGTCGGCCTGGTCGAGCGCACCGCCCGCCGAGTACTGGGCGCAGTCACGGCCCGGGATGTCGTAGGCCACGAGCACCGGCACCGCCCGCTCGACCGCGGCCTCGACCATGGTCTGCCGGACCTGCTGCTGGACCTGCGCGGCCGTGCCGCTGTTGAACCAGACCGCGCGCGGTATCGCCTCCATCTCGGCGATGAGCGCGGCGTCCTTGCGATCGCCGCTGGCCAGCAGCTGCAGGATCTGCTGCGGAGCCCCCGCCGATGGCGGCGGGACGAAGAACCTGGTGCCCGGACCGATGCCGCGACCGGCCGCGGTGGCGGTGACGCTGGCCTGGGCTCCGCCCACGGCGGCCAGCGATCCGGTGAGGACAGACGCCGTGACGGCGGCCGCAGCCGCCGTCACGCGCAGGGCACGACGAGGACGATCAAGAGCCATGATTCCTCCCGGAAGCGTTACCGGAACATTTCCGGAAGGAACGTAACAAGCTCCGGCACTCCGGTCAATGCCCCCAAGCCGGTCCAATCGGCCGACGTGCCGGCCAGGTGGCTCGGAGCGCAACAACCGGGGCGGGCGGGGCCTACGGGGCGCGCGGGACAAGAAGCGGACGCGCGCGCACGGCCCACCGCGGGGCCTGGACCGCAACGATGTAAGCCTGTGGCGGTGATAACCGCCACGATGTAAGCCTGTGGCGGTTGCGGTGGCCTGCCTGGCGGCCCCGGCTGCGGCGGCTGTGACGGGTGAGGTTGGCGCGGGGCGGGTTCAGGTCCGCACCGTCCGGGCGGCGGCGGTCGAGTCCCGCGGGATCAGCCTGGTGGCGAGTTCCAGCCGCAGCGGTTCCAGGCGGCGGTTCTCGATCTGGCGCAGCAACAGGCTGACGGCGGTGCGGCCCAGTTCGGCCAGCGGCTGGCGGACGGTGGTCAGCGCCGGGACGGCGATGGTCGCCTCGATCGTGTCGTCGAAGCCGGCCACCGAGACGTCGTCGGGAACCCGCAGGCCGCGCGCCACGGCCGCATGCATCGCGCCGATCGCCATGCTGTCGTTGAAGGCAAAGATCGCGGTGGGGGGATCGGGCAGGTCAAGCAGCGCCGCCGCGGCATCGCGGCCGCCGTCGATGCGGAAGTTCCCGTGCTCGACGAGGGCCGGGTCGGGGAGCACCCCGGCGCCGGCGAGCGCGGCGTGATGGCCGCGCAGCCGTTCCTCGGTCGCGAGCCAGCCATGGGGGCCGGCCACGACGCCTATCCGCCGGTGCCCGAGGGCAAGCAGGTGCCTGGTCGCCTGCGTGGCCCCCGACGAGTGCGCGGCGCAGACGACGGGGATCCCGTCGGCCACCTCGGTGCGCGGATCCACGATCACGAACGGGAAGCCGTGCGCCGCCAGCGCCGCGAACTCCTGGTCGGACTCCTCGGGCAGCACCAGGACGGCGCCGTCGGCCTCGCCGTCCGCCAGCCGGTCGACCAGCGACATCTCCCGCGCGCGCGAATGACGGGTCGGGCCGAGCACCGCCCGCATGTCGTGCTCGTAAAGCGCCTCGGCCGCGCCGGACAGGATCTCGGCGAAGTAGCCGGGGTGGATCATCGGCACGGTCACGCCGATCAGTCCGGTCCGCCCGGGCCGCGGCCGCGTGCCGGGCTGGTAGCCGTGTTCCCTGATCACCCGCTGCACCGCCGCCCGGGTCTGGCTCGACACGTCCGAGTGGCCGTTGACGACCCGCGAGACCGTGGCGATCGAGACGCCGGCCAGCTCGGCGACCTGCCTGATCGTCATCCGCGAGGGGCTCCGGCCGTCGGAGTTGATCACTTCCACAGCAGAATTGAAACACGTTCCGGAAACAGGTACGCCGGCCGGCGCGGATGGCCCGTCACGCCGGAGGGAGCCTCTCGCCCGGCCCCGCGCCGGTAACGCCGCTGCTGCCCGTCACGACCGCTACCCTGTGTCCATCGAAAAAAGGGGAAAGGATCATTGTGGTCGACTCTCAGCAGTTGCGTGAGCGCACGCTTGTCGTGCTGAAGCCGGACGCCGTAACCCGTGGCCTGGTCGGGCGCATCATCCAGCGGTTCGAGGACGCGGCATTGAAGATCATCGGCGTGAAGATGCGCGTGATGGACGCGGAATTTACTCGCAAGCACTATTTCGACCTGGAGCAGCGGCTGGGGCCGGGCGTCTACAACGCGACCGCGGCGTTCATGCAGCGCGGCCCGGTCATTGCGTTCGTCGTGGAGGGTGAGGACGCGGTGACCACGGTGCGCAAGATCGTGGGCTCCACCTATCCGAACGAGTCCCAGCCGGGCTCGATCCGCGGCGACTTCGCGCACCAGTCCAAGGCAGTGGCCATCGCGACCGGCAAGGCGGTCGCCAACCTGGTGCATGCCTCGGGCAACCTCGAAGAGGCCAAGTACGAGGTCGACCTCTGGTTCGACCAGGCGGAGCTGTTCGACTACCAGACCCTCGCCGACGCGTTCGACTGGTGACCCGGCGCGCGGGCGGGACCGGCCCGGCATCGCCCAGGGCCGGCCGCCCAGCACACCAGCCGGGCCGCATCACCGGCACCCCGGTGGCGGTCGGCGGCTTACTGCGCGGCCAGGTTCGGCGCGCCCTTGCGCAGCACGTACTTCTGGATCTTTCCGGTCGCGGTCTTGGGCAGCTCGGTGACGAACGTGACGCCGCGCGGCGCCTTGAAGTGGGCGAGCTGTTCGCGGGCGAACGCGATGATGTCCGCCTCGGCGGCGCTCGCGCCGTCCCGGAGCACCACGAAGGCGTGCGGCGCCTCGCCCCACTTCTCGTCCGGCAGGCCGACGATCGCGACCTCGAGCACGGCCGGGTGCCGGAGCAGCGCCCCCTCCACCTCGACCGAGGAGATGTTCTCCCCGCCGCTGATAATCACGTCCTTGAGCCGGTCACGGATCTGCGTGTAGCCGTCGGGGTGCACCACCGCGGCGTCGCCGGTGTGGAACCAGCCGTCGCCCATCGCGCGCTGGGTCGCGTCCGGGTCGTTGTAGTAGCCGTCCATGACGACGTTGCCCCGGACCACGATCTCGCCGACCGTCTGCCCGTCCCAGGGCACCTCGTCCCCCTCGGCGTCCACCACCTTGAGCTCGCCGGAGGTCAGCAGCTCGACGCCGGTCCGCGCCTTGATGACCGCGCGGTCGGCGGGCGGCAGGCCCTCGTGCTCGGGCAGCGGGGCGCAGATCGTGATGAAGGGCGCGGTCTCCGTCAGGCCGTAGACCTGGGTGACCTCCCAGCCGAACTGGCCCTCGAGCCGCTCGATCGTGGCCGCGGCTGGCGGCGCCCCGGCCGTGACGACGCGCACCCCGGCCGGGACCTCGCCGCGGGCCTCCGCCGGGGCGTTGGCCAGCATGATCAGCACGGTCGGCGCCGCGCACAGCGAGCCCACCTGCTCGCCGGAGATCAGGCCGAAGATGAGAGCCGGGTCGACCCGGCGCAGGCAGACGTGGGTGCCGGCGGCCGCGGTGACCGTCCAGGGGTAGGTCCAGCCGTTGGCGTGGAACATCGGCAGCGTCCACAGGTACCGCTCGCCGACCGCCATCGGCAGGTGCAGCAGGGTGCCGATCGTGTTGACCGCCGCGTTCCTGTGGGTGATCATCACGCCCTTGGGGCGCGCGGTCGTGCCGCTGGTGTAGTTGATCGTGAGCAGGTCCCGCTCGCCGATCTCCGGCCGGGCGAAGTCCGGGCTCGCCGCGGCGATCGCCGCCTCGTAATCGACCCAGCCTTCGGGCGGGCTCCCGTCGAACGCCACGAAGTGCTTGACCTCCGGCATCCGGTCGCGCACGCCGTCCACGGCCGCGAGGTACTCGGCCGCGACGCAGACCACGGCGGCGCCGGAGTGATTCACGATGTAGACGAAGTCCTCCGGCGTCAGCCGGTAGTTGATCGGCACAAGCACCGCGCCGATCTGCGGGACCGCGTAGAAGGACTCGAGCTGCGCGTGCGTGTTCGGCGCGATCGTGGCCACCCGGTCACCCGGCCTCACCCCGAGCCCCTGCAGCGCCGATGACCACCGGTCGCAGCGGTCGAAGAACTGCTCGTAGGTCAGGCGGAGATCGCCGTCGATGACCGCCTCGCGGTGGCCGTGCAGGCGGCGGGTCCGGCGGGCGAAGTCGACGGGGGACAAAGGCGTTTCCATCCTCCGATTGTGTCAGCCGCGTAAACCCCTCGTCACGAGGCCGCGGCGGGGGAGGGGAACCACCTTCCGTTCGGGCCGATAGGAAAGAGCCGAGCGGGCTGCGGCGGGAACCGGGCCCGCGGCGGGGCGCCGTGCGGACAGAGGCCCGCGGCGCGGCCCGGCGGCGGGCGAGCCGGGCGTGGTCAGGAGAACAGGGCCCGGATGTCGTCGGCGGTCAGGCTTCCCCCGAACACGTCGCCGTCGTCGACCACCTGGCTGAACAGCGCGGCCTTGCGGGCCTGCAGGGCCATCACCTTCTCCTCGATGGTGTCCCTCGCGATCAGCCGGTAGACCATGACGCTGCGGGTCTGCCCGATCCGGTGCGTCCGGTCGATCGCCTGCGCCTCTGTCGCCGGGTTCCACCATGGGTCGAGCAGGAAGCAGTAGTCGGCCTCGGTCAGGTTCAGCCCGAACCCGCCGGCCTTGAGGCTGATCAGGAACACCGGGTCGGTGCCGTCGCGGAACTCCTGCAGCGCCGCGGCCCGGTCCCTGGTCTTGCCGTCCAGGTAGGCCGAGCCGATGCCGGCCTCGTCGAGCCGCTCCCTGACCAGCGCGAGGAACCTGGTGAACTGGCTGAACACCAGCGCCCGGTGCCCGCCCGCGGCGACGCTCCTGACCTGCTCCAGCAGCGCGTCGATCTTCGCGGACGGGATGTCGTCGTACGCGTCGTCGATCAGCGCGGCGTGCAGGCTCAGCTGGCGCAGCTTGGTCAGCGCGGCCAGGATCGTAAACCGGTTCGCGTCCACGTCGTCGACGAGACCGAGGACCTTCTGCCGCTCCCGCTGCAGGTGGGTCTGGTAGATCTTGCGGTGCTTGGGGGGCAGGTCGACCAGCAGCACCTGCTCCTGCTTGGGCGGCAGGTCGGCGGCGACCTGCTCCTTGGTGCGCCGCCTGATCAACGGCCTGATCCGCCGCCTGAGCGTGGCCAGCAGCTCGGCGTCGCCCTTGCGCTCGATCGGGCGGACGTAGTACTCGCGGAAGCGCCCCGGGTCGGGGAACAGCCCGGGCGCGGTGATCGACAGCAGCGCCCACAGTTCCATCAGGTTGTTCTCCATCGGCGTGCCGGTCATCGCGATCTTGACCGGGGCGGGCAGCCGCCGGACGCACTGGTAGATCTTCGACCGGTAGTTCTTGGCCTGCTGGGCCTCGTCCAGGATCAGCCCGGACCACTGCGCCGCGCAGTGCGCCGCGACGTCCAGCCGGAGCAGCGTGTAGGAGGTGATGACCACGTCGGCGCCGGCCGTCAGCCGGCCGAGGTCGGCGCGGCTGCGGGCGAGCGTGTCGGTGATCGTCACCACCCTCAGCTCGGGGGCGAACCGGCTGGTCTCCGCCGTCCAGTTCGGCACGACGCTGGTCGGCGCGACGATGAGGAACGGCGGTCCGCCCGGGGCTTCCTGTCTCGCGTCGCAGATCATCGCCAGCGCCTGGACCGTCTTGCCCAGGCCCATGTCGTCGGCGAGGATGCCGCCGAGGTGGTGCTGCCGCACGAACCGCAGCCACCGGAAGCCGTCCGCCTGGTAGGGACGGAGCAGGGCACGCAGCGTTTCCGGCGCCTCGCCGTCGCCGCTGCCGATGCTGCCGATGCTGCCGCCGCCGTCGACCGCGAGCAGCCCCTGGACCTGCCGCTGCCAGGCCAGCGCCTGCCGCACGACGACGCCGAGCTCGGCCAGCTCTTCCCACAGGCCGGCCTGGAACCGGCTGATCCGCAGCGGCCGGTCCTGCCTGCCCGGCTCCTGCAGCGCCCCGGCCTCGGCGATCAGCTGGGCGAGCCGCCGGAGCCTGGGCCTGTCCAGGCTGCAGAAGCTGCCGCCGGGGAGCAGCAGATGGGTCTGGCCCGCGCTCAACGCGGTGAACACGACGGCGAACGGAACCTCGCGGCCGTCGAGCGTGATCGTGATCCTCAGGTCGAACCAGTCGTCATCGCCGTCCACCTCGTCGGTGGACACGCCGATGAGCAGCGAGGCCTCCCGGTAATCGGCGGGCTCGCCGGTCACCTCGACGACCACCCCCGGCCGGCTGGCCAGCTTCGGCAGTATCTCGGCGCTGAACCGCGCGGTGTCAAGCCCGGCGAGCCGGCGCCGGCGGGGTCCCAGCCCGTCCCGTGCCAGCGCGTCGAGGATCGCCTGCTCGGCGGCCACGTCCCGGTACCCGGCATCGTCGGCGGCCTGGTCCAGGCCCAGCCGGAAGTAGGCGTCGCCGACCTGGTACGCCCACTGCCAGTCGAGCACGACGCGGTGGCCTTCGCCGTACGACGCGGACAGCACCAGGGCGGGTCCGCAGATCACCGGCGGGATGAAGGAGCCGTCCGTGCTCTGCACCGCCACGCTCTGCCGCAGGCGCAGGTAGAAGTGGTCGCGGAACTCGGCGCTGCGGGCCGCGGGCACCTGGATGCTGCGCCCCGCGAGCACCATCTCCTGCCACTGAGCCGGGACCGGCCTGGCCAGCCTGGCCAGCCGGAAACGCCAGTCGGAGAGCGGGTCGCCGCGCCGCGCCTCGGCGGCATCCAGGTAGACCACGCCGTGGCCCCCTATGCCGATGAACCTGACGGGGACGACCGGCCCTTCCGATCCCTCGCCTTCCACGCTGACCACCGGGGTGATGGCGAGCGCGCCATCCGGCCCGGCCTGGCTGATGTCCAGGCACACCTCGGCGTTCCGGTATCGCTGGACCGTGCCGAGCGCACGCGGGTACACCAGCCGGACGCCGATGTCCTCGGCCTCGTCGAGCAGCGGCCAGAGGCGATTGGAGTCGAACGCGGACAGCTCGATCGACAGCTCCTCGCCGCTCGTGCGGTAGCCGGCGCCGTACGGGTCGCGCGGCCTGTTGCCGTTCGCCTGGTACACCGCGAGCATCTCGCGCAGCAGCCGGACCGCCGGGGCAGGGTAGCCGCGCCAGTAGCCGGGCTGGCTGAGCTTGGTCCAGCTCAGCGTGCCGCCGATCCAGCCCCCTGCCCGGCTCGGCTGCACCAGCCGGGCCATCAGCCGCACCGCGGCCAGCCCCGGCTGCGAGCCGCCCGCCGCGGGCCTGTCCCAGATCTCGGCCGGGTCGGGTACCCAGTCGAGGACCAGGCTCAGCTCGATGGCAACGGCGGCCTCGCCGGGCCGCCCGCCCGGCGGCCCGGCGGACAGCAGCGACCGCAGCACCGTGTCCCAGCCCGGCGGCCCGGCCTGCTGCCCGGGCACGACCCGCCCGGCCAGCGCGTGCCCGGTTGGCGCGTACCCGGTTGGCGCGTGCCCTGATGACGCCTGCTCGGGGCGGCCCGGCAGGCCCGGCAGGCCCGGTCGGCCCGGCGAGCCCGGTCGGCCCGGCGAGCCTGACTGGTCCGGCTGGCCCGGTCGGCCCGGCTGGCCCGGCCGGTCACCGTCGTCCTGGGTAGCCGAGATCAGCAGCGCCGCCGCGTGCGCGCAGCCGCCGCGGGCTCGGCAGCTGCACTTGGTGCCGCGGACCTTCAGCCGCTGCTCCTGACGGCGGAAGTAGACCACGGGCGTGTAGAACACGCCGTCGGTCCCGTGCACGAGGCCCCACAGCTCGTTCTGCCCGGCGAGACAGCCCGGGCTGGTGACCGCGTGCCGCCGGACGTAGCCGAGCGCCTTCTCGTAGCACTCGGTACCGATCATGTCTTCGATCCAGCTCGGATCTAGATCCTTCAGTTCCGAACTCACGCTTGAAGGCTAGCAGCAGGCTATGACATTTCGCCAGGGTGGCCCGGTAGAGGCGAAATCATGATCGTGTGCCGTAAGGCGTCATTTTCGGTGCCACCAGCTCGGTTCGCGCGGCAGTCACGGTGATGGTCCATCGTGGCGGCAAGGGCCACTACAACGACCCATCGTTGTGGTAGCGGCGAGCGCGGGAACGCCGCGCGGCCCGGTGGAGCACCTTTCGACCGCCCGGGGCGACGCGGGAACTCGGCTCTGGAGCAAATGCCGCGATAGTAACGTCGGCCATCCGTCCAGCAATCGCCTCATCTGCCCCGCAGGCATCATCAGCCGCTACCGCCAAGTCCCGACGGTCGCCGTGAGCTCCGCCGACCCCGCCGCTGCGGAATGAAACCCCGCTTTCAGCACCCTGGAAGGTAGTGGAACCGGGGTTTCATTACGCTCAGACCGCGACCCGGATGACCCGCCTGCACCGCAAGCCACTCAATGCCACGCTGGCACCACATCCGGGCGGCCGCGGCGGGACGAAGCGGGCCCCCGGTTACCGAAGAAGGGACCGGGTGGCACCCAAGCCCGTCACCAGCACGCAAGCCCGTCATCGCGACCACCGGATGCAAGCCAGAACCGGAACTCAGCGGCCCTGCCCAGCGCCGGTCAGCCGATCGCGCTCAGCCGATCACGCTCAGCCGATCACGCAGGGCGAGGTATACGGGGAGTTCTCCTCGCAGACCTGCGCGGGGTTCTGGAAGATGCCGATCGACGGCAGCGCGGCGCCCTCGAAGTTGAACAGGGTGAGGTTGACGTTGGGCGAACCGACGCCCGAGCCCGGCTCCCACGGGACGCCGGGGATCCAGTCCGGCGCCCAGTAGAAGAGCCCGGCGCCGTAGCCGCCCGGCGCCTCGGCCAGGATGGACAGCTCGTCGGCGACAGCTGGCCGCCCGGGGTGGCATGAGGCGGGGCCGGGGGAGCCGGCGGCGGGGCCGGGGCGCGCGGCCGGGGCGGGGGAGACGAGCCGTCGGAGCCATGGGTCTCTTCATCGGATTCCCTTCGGGCTTGGACAAGGCTTGGACAAGGCTTGGACAAGGATGGACTCAACTCGACAACTTAGCCCGGTACCGCACACTAGGAAATCGATTGCCCAAAGGGGCCAGCCGCATCCGGGTCGGCCCGGGCGGGAGACGGAACGGCGGCGAGAAGGCGGGCGAACCGGCCGGTAGCCGACGCCCGCCGATGACGGGCGGCTACCAATTCGGTTACAATGAGTGTTATCGCATTGTGATACTCATCACAGGCGGGTTCGGTAAACCGTCCCTGGTGTTTCTTGCGGAAGTTCTGCGCGGTCATGCCCGCTTTCTGGCATTCTTATGCGCCAGCGGAACTTATGCGAGGCGGGCCGGGAGGCGCACCA
>JASHTQ010000572.1 GCA_030040475.1 Streptosporangiaceae bacterium | reverse complement strand
TGACCCACAAGCCCCGTTACCAGCAGGCAAATCCATCGTGATCATCACGAGATGCGGGCCAGAACCTCGCTGGCCAGCTCCATTGCGGCTCGACGCGCCAGCCGCGTCACGAGGTCCTCGCCGCGGGTGTTCCGGCCATTCGCTGGCCGGCTCCCTTGCGGCGGCCAGATCTCCCCGGCCCGGTCCTGCGAGCGCCGGCGTCCCGGCCATTCACCGGTGGACGCGGCCACCTTGCGCGCCGTTACTCTTGGCGGCGGAAGGGCGCCTCGTCTCGCTCAGCGGCCCAATCGCCTGTCGGGTCAACCAGTGCTGCAGCCTCGGTGAGCGCGGCGCCGCGCGACCGGGCCGCGAAGTCCTCTGGGAGCCTAGTCTGCTCGATGCACCACTGTGTCCACTCCGGCAGGAGACGGAGCGCCGCGTTGGCGGAGTCGGGAAAGTAGCCCTCACGGATCAGGTGCGCAGCCATCTCGATCCTGTGCGGTGAACAGGAGTAGGACGAGAGATCTCCGGAATGTACCCTCGGCCCCCACTCGCCGAGGATCGTCTCCACCGCGTCGGCGGCGTCCTGCGGGACATCGTGCCGTGTCGCGTACCATCCCAGGAACGCCTCGCGCAGCGGGCCTGGGTCGTCGCCGCTGGACGAGGCCGTGGTGGCGCTGGCGGGCGCGGCGTCGGCGGAGTTGGCGAGGCTGCGGGCGCGCCGCCGAAGGCGGTAGTACTCCCGGATAAGTTCCCTGGGCTCGCTTCCTTGCAGCATGTCTGACAGCGGCCCAGTCTCCAAGCAGCTTGCCAGCAGCCGGGCGGTGGTATCGGGCGCGCTCGGCGACAGGACCGTCCCGGCGGCGGGTCCGACGGCGCGCTGCCATTCAGCCAGCGCGTCCTCCGCCGACCCGAACACCCCTGCTGCCGCGACGGTGACGAGCCAGCATTGGTCGATGTCCCATGCGTACCAGTGGTCCGGCGCGTCCCCGCCGCAGCCGAACGGGGCGGCCAGCAGGAACCGGCTGCCGTACACGTCGCGCGCGACCAAGGGATCCCCGGCCGGCCGCCAGCCGTCAGCCGTGTGCCCGATACCGGAAGCCAGCCCGCGGTTTGCGAGCAGCTTAGCGGCCATGTCCACTTCGGCCGTCGCGGTCACGCAGGGATCCTTGATATCGGGGAAGTCGGGAAAGTACTCGTGGGCCAGCGTCGCGGTCTCGCTCTCGGTGTCGCCGGGCGGCGCCATCAGCGCCAGCCCGCACAGCAGCGCCCACAACCGCCGCCAGTCGCCTGTGCCGTCGGCCACCGACGCCCGTAGCGCGGTCCCGGTCTCTTCTGCCAGCGCGCGCAACCACTGTGGCGGGTGCAGTCCTGTCAGCTGCGAGTTGAGCCGTTCGTAGAACTCGTCGCCCACGATCTGGCAGGCTTGTGTCTCTAGGTCCACGAGGCGGGACGGCCAGGCAAGGGCACGGGCGGCAGCGATGATCCGCTGATGGGACTCGCCCCACCAGGGCCTCGGCTCCGCCCCGCCGGCTAGCGCATAGGCCAGATCCCGCAGCGGGGAATTCTCCGGTTTCTCCGACCGGAAGTCCAGCACCAGCGGCGGGGGAGTCGGCTGTCGCTGAGCCAGTTGCTCTGCACGCCGCTGCGGGTTGCCGCTGACGCCCTGACGGAGCCCTTTGCCCCTCCCGGCACGCCGCTTCTTCGATGCCATGCGGACAGCGTACTGATGCGAGGCAGTGCCGGGTGTCTGCCTGCACTGGCTTGCACCGGCGTCATGCGGGCGGCGCCTCGGGCCCGACATGCAGCCGGTGTCGCGTCGACAGAATGTCAGTGGGCGGTGACAAGCTGCCGTCGTGTCCGGGCTTCGTGCTGACGCCGATCGTGATCGGGCCGGACACCACTCCGGCGTGCGGCGGACCTGACGGCGGGCACGTCTCCGCGTAGCTGGCCGTGCTGGCGGTGCTGACCGGGACCCTGGATCTGGAGGACGCAGAGACGCGTCGGCTGGTCTTGCAGGCCATCGCCCCGCTCGATGCCGAGCGGCGGGAGATTTACGCTCGGCTTATCCGTGCCACCGCCTCGGCGGCGGTGCGCAGTCTTCTGGAGGAACTGATGGCCACCGTGTTCCGTGACGAATTTGTCGACGGGCTGCTAGACCAAGGCCGGGCCGCGGGCCGGACAGAAGGCCGGGCCGAGGGCGAGGCGGCCATGTTGCTGCGTGTGCTGGCCGCTCGAGGATTTGCCGTATCCGATGAGATCCGGCAGCGTATCCAATCGTGCACCGATCTCACCCAGATCGAGGCGTGGGGCGACCGCGCCGTCACTGCGGAGTCGCTCGACGAGATCTTCACCGCCTGAACACTGCGCCCGTCAATGGTCGACGACGCTATCGTCGGCGGCCCGCAGTGGCGGACGATATTCGGCCAGGCGAAGCCCCTCGATCCCTTCCCGGTGCCGGATCCCGACAACATGGCCGGCCTGCTCTGGCATCGCGCCCTGCACGCTGACATGTGCCTCGCCCGCCGCCGCTTGTGGCAGGCCGGGCACGGGATCACCGCGATGCGCGACCTCGTGATCGCCGTGGCCTGCGCGCGGCTCGGCCTCCCCGCAGCCAACTCCAAGGGCGGTCCCGATAAATGGCAATCCGCGCGGAGCGGGCTGCAGGGGGTGCC
>JASHTQ010000069.1 GCA_030040475.1 Streptosporangiaceae bacterium | reverse complement strand
ACGGCAGGTTCGCCGACGACACGAGCACCGACCCGATCGAGGCCAGGGCCCGGGCCAAGCACCTCAACTACGTCAAGCTCGACGGCGAGGTCGGCATCATCGGCAACGGGGCCGGCCTGGTCATGTCCACGCTCGACGTGGTGGCGTACGCCGGCCAGGAGTTCGGCGGCATCCGGCCGGCGAACTTCCTCGACATCGGCGGCGGCGCGTCGGCCGAGGTGATGGCGAACGGCCTGGAGATCGTCCTGTCCGACCCCAGCGTGCGCAGCGTGCTGGTGAACGTGTTCGGCGGGATCACCTCCTGCGACGCGGTGGCCAACGGGATCGTGTCCGCGATCGCCCTGCTCACCGAACGCGGCGATCACGTCGACCGCCCGATCGTCGTGCGGCTCGACGGGAACAACGCGGCCGAGGGCCGGCGGATCCTGGACGAGGCGGCCATACCGGTGGTCGAGCGGCTCGACACGATGGACGGCGCGGCCCGCCGGGCCGCCGAACTGGCCAGTACCGGGCTTGCGGCGAGGGGAGCGTAGCGGTGGCCATCTTCCTGACCGGCCAGAGCCGGATCCTGATCCAGGGCATCACCGGGTCCGAGGGCCGCAGGCACGGCGCCCGGATGCTGGCCGCCGGCAGCACGATCGTCGGCGGGACCAACCCCCGCAAGGCGGGCCAGACGGTGGAACTGCACGGTGTCGACGTCCCGGTTTTCGCCACCGTCGCCGACACGATGGCGGCGACCGGGGCCGACGTGTCGGTGGTGTTCGTGCCCGCGTCCGGCACCAAGGACGCGGTGATCGAGGCCATCCAGGCGCGGATCCCGCTGTGCATCGTGATCACCGAGGGCGTGCCGGTGCACGACACCGCCGAGTTCTGGGCGCTCGCGTCCGCGGCCGGCAACCAGACCCGGATCATCGGGCCGAACTGCCCAGGCGTCGCCTCCCCCGGCAAGTCCAACGCCGGCATCATCCCCGCGGACATCACCAGCGAGGGCCGGATCGGCCTGGTCTCCAAGTCGGGCACGCTGACCTACCAGATGATGTACGAACTGCGCGACATCGGCTTCTCCACCGCGGTCGGCATCGGCGGCGACCCGGTGATCGGCACCACGCACATCGACTGCCTGCGGGCCTTCCAGGACGACCCGGAGACCGACGCGATCGTGATGATCGGCGAGATCGGCGGCGACGCCGAGGAGCGCGCGGGCGCGTACATCGAGCAGCACGTGACCAAGCCCGTCGTCGGGTACGTGGCCGGCTTCACCGCCCCCGAGGGCAAGACGATGGGCCACGCGGGCGCGATCATCTCCGGTTCCTCGGGCACCGCCCAGGCCAAGAAGGAGGCGCTGGAGAAGGCCGGCGTCCGCGTCGGCAAGACGCCCAGCGAGGCCGCGGCCCTCGTCCGCGAGGTGATGGGGCGCTAGTCCGCGAGGTGATGGGGCGCTAACCCGGCGCGCCTGCTTTGGGTATGCGCTGATCGTTGCGAGTATCGGTTTGTGAGTGTTTCCGCCGAGGCCCGGCCGGCCGCTGGGGACCCGGAGGCGCCTGAGGAGCTAGGGCCGGCCCGGCCGCTTGTCGTCACCGGGGCGATCGCGGCCGGGGCGGCGGCGGCTACCGGGCTCGGGGCGCTGACCACGCTGGTGGCGATCGGCTGGATCACGGCACCGCACGTGGGGATCGGCAGCGGGCTGGGCGGCGTGCTGCGGACGGCCGCGCTGCTGTGGCTGGTCGCGCACCACGTCGGGATCACGGTACGCGGCGCCGGGCGGATCGGCCTGCTCCCGCTCGGCCTGGTGCTGCTGCCCGGCGCGCTGCTCTACCTGGCCGGGCGGTGGGTGGTGCGCGCGGGCGCGGTCACCCGGCTTGGCCATGTCGGCTACGTCGCCGTCGCGATCGCCCTGCCGTACACCCTGCTGGCAGGCGCGCTCGCGGTGGCCAGCAGAACGGCGGTGGCCGCCCCCTCGCTCTGGCAGGCTGTGGTCGCGTCGTTCCTGCTCGCGCTCGTCGCGGGCGGTCTCGGCGCCGCCCGCGGGCTGGCGCCCTGGTCCCGGCTGACGGGCCTGATGCCGGCCCGGCCGCGCTCGATCGTGCTCGGCATGCTCGGCGCCGCCGCCCTGCTCGCCGCGGCAGGCGCGGTGCTGGCCGCCGGCTCGCTCGCGGCGCACCTGGCGGAGGTCAGGGCGGCAACGGACGCGCTCGGCCCCGGCCCCGGCGGGGCGGCGCTGCTGCTGCTCGCCCAGCTCGCCTACGTGCCCAACGCGATCATCTGGGCGGTCGCCTACATGCTCGGCCCCGGGTTCGTCTTCGGCACCGGGACCGTCGTCGCCCCCACCGGCTCCGCGCTCGGCGCGGTGCCGATCTTCCCGATGCTCGCGGCCATGCCGTCGGGGGCGCACCCCGGCGGCCCGTCCTGGGCGCTCGTCCTGGCGCTCGCGACCCCCTACCTGGCCGGCGTGTTCGGCGGCGTCGTGACGGTGCGCATCATGCCCACCCCGGTCATGGAGGCGGCGCCGCTGTGGGGGTTCTGCACGGGCGCGTCGGTCGGCGCGCTGGCCGGCCTGGCTGCGGCGTTCGCCGGAGGCCCGCTCGGCGACGGCAGGCTGGCCGCGGTCGGCCCGTCCGGCCTGATGACCGGCCTCGTCGGCGTGCTCCAGATCGGCGTCACCGCCGCGCTGGCGGCCGCCGCCGCGAACTGGCTGATCCTGCGCCGCGGCACCAGGCGCATGGCCGGCTCAAAGACCCGCCCGAGGCCCTGGGCGGCGGCGGGGGCGGAGCCGGAGGCCGAGGAAAGCGCCCCCGCGCCCGTCCCCGTGCCCCGGACGGCCGGCGTGGTCGACGAGACCGACGACGCGGACGGCCACCGCATCTACATGAACCCCTGGGCCGGAGACTCCGACGACGAGCCGGACGACCGGGACGACCCCGACGGCTGGTAATCCCGCGTCGTCTCTCCTGCCACTTCATCAACTCCTGAACCACTGGCCCCCGATCGTTCGATGTGGATGCCCCTGCCATGCACAAAGAGCTACATGGCTGCGACATCCACGCCGTACGTCGCGGTACGTCAGGGACAAGTGTGACTAAAACAGACTAGTGTGACGCACCGCTCCGCCGGCAGCGGCGACTCCCGCTCCGCGGGCAGCGGCGACTCCCGCTCCGCGGGCAGCGGCGGTCCCCGCGCTACTTGCCGTTCTCCAGGACGCCGAACTCGTTGCCGACCGAGTTGGTGAACTGGGTGTGGCAGGCCTGCTGCGCTGCGTTGGTGTTGGCGCTGGCCATGCAGTTGTAGTACGTGCTCAGCTGCGGCCAGAACACCGCGAGCACCAGCAGCCACAGCACGCTGAACGCCAGGCCGAGGGAGCCGAGCACGACGCCGCCGACCGCCCCGCGCGGCCGTGCGGTGCCGCTGCGCCGCGCCCGCTTGCTGGCGCTGGCGCCGAGCCAGATCGCGGTCAGCGCGAACAACAGCGCCACCGCGGCCACCAGGATCCCC
>JASHTQ010000571.1 GCA_030040475.1 Streptosporangiaceae bacterium | reverse complement strand
TCGGGAAGTAGGACCGCAGCACCTGCTTGAGCGGGTCCTTCTTCGCCGCCTTGCGGAAGGTGTAGTCGGTCCCATACTGCGAGACCGGCTCGTGGTACTTGGGCTCCCAGGCGAGTTCCTGGATCTTCTGGTGAGCCCTGGCCACACTCTGGCGACTCATCGTCACCCCTTTCTCGGCGGGTTCCGGGGTCCTGGGGTCCGGTACGGGACCGTGCCCCCTCGGTGGGCCCGCGGCCGGGGCCGCCGCGTGGCGACCCGGGGCGGCCGGCGGCCCCGAAAGTCCTTGTGTGCTGCATCACACCCCGAAAGCCGAGGTCATGCGTTCTCACCATGAGACACGTCAAAGGCGGCGCGGATCGCGGCGAGGTCATTACGCGTCTGTTCGGAGCGCTGGCGGTTCCCCTCGGCGGCCGGCTTGATGCCGAGCGCGCGCAGCAGATCGGCCGCCGGCTTCCCCGGGTCACCCGCCTCGCCGAGCACCGGGTGCAGTCCCTCTGCGGCGAGGTGGTGAAACACGAGATTGACGATGCTCCACGGGTTAAAGGTCTCTGGCAGGCCGGGCGGGGGAGCGGCATCCATGCGCCCCAGCCGACGTCGCCCCACGCAATTCCGCGGTCTCATCTTGAGACAGTGCCAGGCAACAAGGGGTTTACTTTGTAATAGGTGAATAACCCCAAAGTCAGACGCGCAGGCCCAGCCGCCGCAGGCGGCCAGGCAAGCTGAGCCTCCAGCCGCTTCGGGAGGCGACGTGGCACATGCACCAGGGCGGCCGCAGGTCGCCAGAGATCAGCTCGCAGAAGCACGAGACCGGTTCCTCGCGGCCGAGCCCGTCGACCAGGCCGTGGTCCGCAAGCCGATCCTGGCCTCGTGGTGGCGCTCCCGCCAGTGGCAGGTCGCCGCCGACCACATCGACCTGAGCTACCTGCACGAACCCGACCTGGAGACCACGCTTGCCCGCAGCGCCGATCCGGTGCTCCGCAAGCTGCACTCCGAGCTTGACGGCCAGCCGATCAGCATCATCCTGACCGACGCGGCCGGCCTCGTGCTGACCCGGATGACCGCCGACCACGACCTGGAACGCCACCTCGACGGCGTCATGCTCGCGCCCGGCTTCAGCTACGCCGAGGAGCGCGTCGGCACCAACGGCATCGGCACCGCCCTGGAGTCCGGCGGCCCCGCGCACGTCTTCGGCCACGAGCACTACGCCGAGCACCTCGAGGGACTCGCCTGCGCCGGCGTGCCGATCCACGACCCGTTCTCCGGCAAGACCGTCGGCGTGATCGACCTGACCTGCTGGCGCAAGGACGCCGACCCGATGCTGATCTCGCTGGTCAAGGCGACCGCCGACCAGATCACCCAGGCCCTGCTCGCGTCCGGCAGCAGCCGGGACTACCACCTGCTGCAGGAGTACGTGCGCGCCTGCCGCCGGACCGGCGGCATCGTGCTGGCGCTCGGCAACGACGTCGTCATGCTGAACGACCACGCCCGCCGCGTGCTGGACCCGGGCGACCAGGCCGCGCTGATCGGCCACGCCACCGAGGCGCTTGCCAGGCGGCACCCGGGCGCGGTCGCGGTCGACCTGCCGAGCGGCGTGGTGGCCAGGCTGTTCTGCCGCCGGGTCGGCGCCGAGGGCCCGTTCGCCGACGGCGTGGTGCACGTCAAGCTCACCTCGGCCCCGGTCGGCGCCGGCGACCTGAACCTGCCGAAGACCCCGATGTACCTGCCGGGCCTGGTCGGCAGCGGCGTGCTGTGGCTGCGCGCCTGCCGCGAGGCCGAGGCGCTGTACGACTCGTCGGACTGGATGACGCTGGAGGGCGAGGGCGGCGTCGGCAAGCTCGCCCTGGCCCGCGCCGTGCACCAGCGGCAGAACCCGGCCGCGCCGTTCCACGTGCTCGACGCCGAGGACGCCAGCCCGGAATGGCTCGTCCGGATGCGCCGCGAGCTGCTCGACGGCACCGGCATGCTGGTCTTCCGCCACGTCGACGCGCTGCACGCCCGCCAGATGAACGCGCTGGCCGGCGCGCTGCAGGAGGCCAGGGCCGCGCACCGCCAGGACCACCTCAGGGTGGCGGTCACCCTGAACAGGAAGCAGGCCCGCGCGGACCTGACCCGCCTGCTGAGGTTCTTCCAGGGCACCGTGGAGCTCCCCCCGCTGCGCCATCACATCGAGGACCTGCACGAGCTTGTCCCGTTCTTCCTCGCCAGGCTCAGCCAGCAGGGCCGGCTGACCTGCTCTCCCGAGGCGATGCAGCTCCTGCTGCGGCACAACTGGCCGGGCAACGCCGAACAGCTCTGGCAGGTCCTCAAGCAGATCGTGCAGCGCCGCCGGGCGGGCTCGATCATGCCCAAGGACCTCCCGCCGGAATGCTGGACGGTCAGCCGCCGGCTGCTGTCGCCGCTGGAGTCCATCGAGCGCGACGCGATCGTGCAGAGCCTGCACGACCACGAGGGCAACAAGGTCAAGGCCGCCGAGGCCCTGGGCATGTCCCGTGCCACCATCTACCGCAAGATCCACGAGTACGGGATAGTCGCCTCAGGCAGCTGAAAACCCGCGCCCGGCCACCCCTGGATCAAACTGAGAACACATCTGTCCTGTCCACGGCGTACGGATGCAGTAAGCCCGCAAGGGACGCTCAAGGTACAGGAGCGAAGTGATGAGCACTCTTGATGCGACCGCCGGCCCCGGGGAGTCGAGTCAGCCCGCGAACGTCACCCAATCCCCGCCGGCGGAGCCGGCCCCGGTGGTCGGACCGATGGCCGGCGACCCGGCCATCTTCGGCCTTGGCGCCTTCATCGTGGGCTCGGTGGCGCTGGGCCTCGGGCTGGTCGGCGTGGTCCCGGCCGGCGTCCTCGGCGCCCCGCTGGCGATCATCCTGGCCGCCACCGCGCTGGGCCTGCTGATGGCCACGATCTGGTGCGCCGCCCTCGGCCAGAGCGCGGTCGCGGCCGTGTTCGGCATCTTCGGCACCTTCTGGCTCAGCTACGCCGTCCTGGTCCTCGCCCTGGACCACAACTGGTTCGCCATCGCCCCGACCGCGATCCTGGACACCGTCAAGCTGTTCCTGGTCTCCTGGCTGGTCGCGATCGTGATGCTGACGCTGGCCACCCTCCGCCTCCCGTCCGCCTTCACCGCCCTGTTCGCCCTCGTCGACCTGGCCCTGCTGCTCCTCCTCATCGCCTACGCGAGCGCCTCGGCGGCCGGCGTCCCCTCCAGCGGCCTGATCAAGACCGCGGGCTACGTCGTCCTGATCTTCGCCGCCCTGGGCGTCTACCTCTTCGCCGGCGCCGCCTCCGTGGGCACCGGCGGCAACCCCCTCCCCCTAGGCAAGCCCCTCCTCCACTAACCCCCCCGTCCCGGTACCGGGCGGCCGCCCCGCGCATCCGTCCGGTACCAGGCTTAGGCCCCCATTTATCCCGAACGAACCGTGGTATCCCCTCCAGCGCCGGCCGACCGCCGTAACCGGGCACAAACCCTCACGAGCTCCAGGAACCCCACCGCAAGGTCGGCGGCGGCAGCGTCGGGGGAGCGGCGAACGCGGGCTCGCCGTCCAGGTCCAGCGCGTCCAGCGGCGACGCGGCGGCGGCGTCACGGCGGGTCAGCGGCGGCAGGTTCCACTTCTCCTCGATGAGCTTGAGCACCGAGGTATGGTCGAACGGCGTCGAGCACACGTACCCGGGCCGCGCGTACGGCGAGACGATCACCGCAGGGACCCGGAATCCGAGCCGCGTGTACGACGACGGGCCCGCGTCGATGTTCTCCAGGTCCGCGAACGCCCGGCGGAGAAATGGCACCGCCCGCAGCCAGCGCGGCAGTTCCAGCTGGAAGTTGTGCGCGGGCACGTCGTCCGGCGCCACCGCCGGGGGCGGCGGCACGTGGTCGTAGTACCCGCCATGCTCGTCGTACAGCCAGATCAGCAGCGTGTGCGGCCAGCCGGGACCGTGCATGACCCGGTTGACGACCTCGGCCGCGAACGCCTCGCCGCGCGCGATGTCCTGCGGGTTCTCCTCGGAGAACTCGCCGAAGTCCGGGTCCACGATGCTCACCGCGGGCAGCGTGCCCGCGTCCGCGTCGGCGAAGAACCGTTGCAGCGTCCGCAGGTGCAGCACGCACCGGGCCAGCCCGAGCGGGTACACGTCGGCGGTGAACGACTTGTTCCCGAGCTCCCGATGGAAAACCAACGGCACCCACCGGCCGACCTGGGCCAGCCGCCGCACGGCGGTCAGCACCCTGCCGCCGAACAGCCGCCGCAGCAGCACCAGGGCCGGGCGCACGTTGTGGTAGTTGATCCAGGAGATGCCGTTCGTGGTGAGCGCGTCGAAGATCGTCCCGGCCTCCGGGTAGTCGACCACGTCCCACGGCAGGTCGTCGATGAGCCCGTGCGCGGTCCCGGCGATGAGGAACCTCCGGTTGGGGAACGTCGGCCCGAGGCAGGAGCAGAACCAGCGGTCGGCCAGCGGGAACGTCCGGGCCAGCCCGTAGTAGAACGGCAGCTCCCGCTCGGTCCAGTAGCCCATCGGCACCCCGGGGTCGCCCCCCGGATCGACGGCGGCGATGCTCGCGGCGAACCCGTCGTTCCGCCCGTCGTTGTACTGCAGGTGGCTGGCGTGCCAGGTCTGCGTCGGGTCGCCTCCCACCTGAACGGTGGAAGTCAGGCGGTGGGCCGGGTACGCCTCGCCGTTCGGTCCACGATTGACGGCCAGCGGGACGCCGTCGGGACCTAGCGGCAGGCCCTCGCCCCGGCCGGCGAGCATGCCGAGATAGTTGTCGTAGGAGTGGTTCTCCATCATCACGACCACGATGTGCTTGATCTGCGGCAGCATGTCGGTGCCCGGCGCCAGGTCCGGCCGCGCCCGCGGCCCCATCGGCTCCGCGCCCGCCAGCCGCTTCACCCGCCGCCTGATCTCCCGCCGCTCCAGCCGCTCCCACACAGGGCGCCACCTCCGGCTCAGATCCTCTCACCCGCCGCAACCGGCAGAACCTGGGCGCCGGGCAGCGCATGGCCCGGCGGTCGGTGAAGATGGCACCGGAGGGCAAGCACTGGAGGGCAAGCACTGGAGGGCAAGCACTGGAGGGCAATTGGACAGCAGCAGCAAGCCCACGCTCATCGTGGTCAGCGGCCCGTCGGGCTCGGGCAAGACGACGCTGGCCCACAGGCTCGCGTCCGCGGTGGGCTGCCCGGCGATCTGCCGGGACGAGATCAAGGAGGGGATGGTCCACGCCACCCCCGGTTTCGTCCCGGCCACGGGCGACGAGCTGACCAAACGTACGCTCCCGGTCTTCTTCGCCGTCCTGGAACTGCTGCTGAAGGCCGGGGCAACCACAGTGGCGGAGGCAGCCTTCCAGGACAAGGTCTGGCGCCCGAGACTGGAACCGCTCACAGGCATCGCCCAGTTCCGCATCGTGCACTGCGCGGTCGACGCCGCCGTCGCGTTCGAGCGGAGCGCGAACCGCCTCCGCGACACCCCGACCCGCCGTGCCCACGCCGACCCGCGCGAGGAGGCCGAGCACGCGGCGACCCACCGCGCGTTCGGCCGCCCGAAACTGGACGCCCCGCAGATGGAGGTCGACACCACCGACGGCTACCGCCCGGCGCTGAACGAAATCGTCGCGTTCGTCAACGGCCGTGGACGACAATGATCCCCATGGCCTCAGAACACACAGAACGCACCGAGGCGCCGTTCCTCGCCGACGAACGCGCCACGCTGACCGGGTTCCTGGACTTCCAGCGGGCCACGCTGGCGGTCAAGTGCGAGGGACTGACCGGCGACCAGCTGCGCGAGCGGGCGGTCCCGCCGTCCACCCTGTCCCTGCTCGGCCTGGTCAGGCACATGGCGGAGGTGGAGCGCAACTGGTTCAGGCCGGTGCTGGCCGGCGAGCCGATGTCGCTGATCTTCGCCCCGGACATGGACTGGGACGCCGCGTTCCGCGACGTGGACACGGCCGACGTCAAGGAGGCCTTCGGGGCCTGGCAGGCCGAGTGCGACCACGCCAGGGAGCTCGTCGCCGCCGCGCCGAGCCTGGACGTGCAGGGCTTCCGGCGCAGCGGCTACGTCTCGCTGCGCTGGGTGCTGACCCACATGATCGAGGAGTACGCCCGCCACAACGGCCACGCCGACTTCCTCCGCGAGCGCATCGACGGCACCACGGGAACGTAAGGACCCGCCGAACATCCCGTGCAGCGCTACGACCCCATCGCAATGGGTAGGTCTGTTCCCGACGCAACCCGTGGCGCCGCGATGACGTCACAGAGGTGTCCGACAGGATCCAGGGCACAGAGGATCCAGGGCAGAAAGGAACGGACCGGTGAAACTGAGGGCGATCCCGCTCGCCGTGGCCATAGCCGCCGCGGGCCTTCTCACCGCCTGCGCCTCGCCGCAGATCAAGGCCGTCGACACGGCGGCCACCCAGCAGCACGCGCCGTCGGCCCGCCCGAACGTCGTCGTGCTCAACTGCCTGGACCACGAGCAGGTCCGCCCGTCGAGCTTCACGCTGAGCTGCGCCGACGGCTACGACTACCTGTCCGGCCTGCACTGGGTCAGCTGGAGCGGCGGCGAGGCCTTCGCCACCGCGGTCGAGCACCAGAACACCTGCGTGCCGTACTGCGCGGCCGGCAAGGAGATCTCCTACCCGGCCCTCGTCGCGCTGTGGCGCCCCGAGCCGCTGCCCGGCCACCCGGGCGTCAGCTACTTCACCAGGATGACCAGGATCTACACAAGCAACAGGCCGCCGCTGTACAACTGCCAGGGCACCCGCACCTGCTACCCGCTGACGGCCACCTTCGACCTGTGGCACTAGCTCCAAAAGACCTTTTATCCCGAACGGGCGGTGGTTCGCGGCACACGCCCCGTTTCTCGCACCGCGTAGTGTAACCGTCCGTCCATCCGGTAGAGCAAGGGCACGACCGCCAGACGGGGTCACTCGCTGGCCGCCAAGGGCGGCCGGTACGTTCTTCAGGGTGAGCCGCCGCACATGACAGGAGCCCATCATGGCCATACCGGAAACCGCCGCGCAGATCGGCCTTGACACGGTCGCGGACCTGGCCGCGCAGCTGCGGGTCGACTCGATCCGCTGCTCGACGAGCGCGGGCTCGGGTCACCCGACCTCCAGCATGTCGGCCGCCGACCTGCTGGCCGTGCTCGTCGCGCGCCACCTGCGCTACGACTGGGACGACCCGCACTCGGCAGCCAACGACCACCTGATCTTCTCCAAGGGGCACGCGTCCCCGCTGCTGTACTCGGTGTTCAAGGCCGCCGGCGTCGTCTCCGACGACGAGCTGATCAACGGCTACCGCCGGTTCGGCCAGCGGCTCGAGGGCCACCCCACCCCGATCCTGCCGTGGGTGGACGTCGCGACCGGCTCGCTCGGCCAGGGCCTGCCCGACGGGGTCGGCGTCGCGCTGGCCGGCAAGTACCTGGAGCGGCGCCCCTACCGGGTCTGGGTGCTGTGCGGCGACAGCGAGTCGGCCGAGGGCTCGATCTGGGAGGCGCTCGACAAGGCCTCCCACTACAACCTGGCCAACCTGGTCCCCATCTTCGACGTCAACCGCCTCGGCCAAAGCGGGCCGACCGAACTGCAGTGGCACCTGGAGACCTACCGCAGGCGCGTCAAGGCGTTCGGCGCCCGCGCCCTGGTCATCGACGGACACGACCTGGCCGAGATCGATCAGGCCCTGGCCACCGCCGAAGCCGACGCCGCGGGCGAGCGGCCCACGGTGATCCTCGCGCAGACGATCAAGGGCAAGGGCTTCTCCGAGGTCGAGAACAAGGAGGGCTGGCACGGCAGGCCCTTCCCGCCGGACATGGCGCAGCGCGCGATCGCCGAACTCGGCGGCGTCCGCGACATCGTGGTCCGCGGCCCGCTGCCCCCCGAGACAGGGGAACAGCAGACCGGACAGCGGGCGGCGGATCCGGCGCCCGCGGCCGGCACCGAGCCCCCGCGGTACGCCGTCGGCGACAAGGTGGCCACCCGCAAGGCCTACGGCGACGCGCTGGTCGCGCTCGGCGCCAGGGAGCCGAAGGTCGTCGCGCTCGACGGGGAGGTCAAGAACTCCACGTTCGCCGAGGAGTTCGCGGCGGCGTACCCGGACAGGTACTTCGAGATGTACATCGCCGAGCAGCAGCTCCTCGCCGCCGCCACCGGCCTGGCGGCCCGCGGCTACATCCCGTTCGCCTCGACGTTCGCGGCCTTCTGGACCCGCGCGTTCGACTTCATCAGGATGGGCGCGATCTCCGGCACCAACATCCGGCTGGCCGGCTCGCACGCCGGGGTGGAGATCGGCGCCGACGGGCCCTCCCAGATGGCGCTCGAAGACCTCGCGATGATGCGCACGGTGCACGGCTCGACCGTGCTGTACCCGAGCGACGGCACCAGCGCCGCGGCGCTCGTCGAGGCGATGGCGGCCACCCCGGGGATCAGCTACCTGCGGACCACGCGCGGCTCCTACCCCGGCATCTACCCGGCGGGAGAGGCCTTCCCGATCGGCGGCGCCAAGGTGCTGCGCTCCGGCGATCAGGACCAGGTGACGCTGATCGGCGCGGGCGTCACGCTGCACGAGGCCCTGGCCGCCGCCGAGGTCCTGGCCGCCGAGGGCATCGGTGCCCGCGTCATCGACTGCTACTCGGTCAAGCCGGTCGACACCGCCACCCTCACCGCGGCGGCGCAGGCAACCGGCGGGCGGATCGTGATCGCGGAAGACCACCATCCAGAAGGCGGCCTGGGCTCGGCGGTCACCGACGCGCTGCTCGGCGCCGGGCAGCGGGACCTGTCCGTCGCGCACCTCGCCGTCCGCGGCATGCCCGGCTCGGGCACCGGCGAGGAGCTGCTCGCCTGGGCCGGCATCGACGCCGACCACATCGCCGCCGCGGCCCGGGACCTGCTGGCGAGATAACGCACTGGACCTGCACCCGACGAAGATAAGTGAAAATGACGACATTGTCATTCTCCGCTCGGCGTGCCGTGGATACCGAGCGGGCGGGCGCGGACGGGAGTCGCGGTGGCGGCGCGGACAAAGGGCCAGCAGACCGAGGAGGAGCTCAAGAACGCCGCCCGCAAGTTGCTGGTGACCAAGGCTTACGCCGAGATCAAGGTCACCGACATCACCGCCGAGGCGGGCGAGGCCGCCGGGGTGTTCTACCGGTACTTCACCGACAAGAGCGCGCTGCTGCGGGCGCTCGCGGCGGACTTCGAGCAGGCGC